>JBKHFD010000145.1:0-2555 GCA_046540355.1 Desulfobacterales bacterium | reverse complement strand
CCCGACCGCAGGGCTTCCTTCCCGCAAAAACATAGGGCTATGTGAGAAGCTTTTTACGAGAGCATCAATCTCTGGAATTTAAATATCACATAAGGCATAAAAACTCAACGGAGGCGCAATGAAGCAAATCGATGCCAGAAACCGGGACTGCCCGACACCTGTGCTTATGGCAAAACAGGCGATAGAGGCAGAAAGCCCGGAGGAAATAAAGGTAATGGTGGACAATGAGGCTGCATGCCAGAATGTGAGCAGGTTTTTTAACTCCATAGGCTATGATGCGAAAGTAGAGACAGTGGCCGGAGGCTTTGAGATTACAGGTACATGCAGCAGTGAAAGATCCGGCCCCGGGGCGGAGACAGAAGATTTGAGCACAGAGCCTGAAAAAAAAATCATGGTCATGCTTACAACAGACCGCATGGGCTACGGAGATGATACCCTCGGCCGCAAACTGATGGTAAACTTTGTAAATACACTCAATGAAATGGGGCCTGATTTGTGGCGACTGGTGCTTGTAAACAACGGGGTGAAACTCGCGGTTAAAGGCTCGCAGGTGCTTGCCGCGATCCGGCAGCTGGAAAACGACGGGGTAGGGGTGCTTGTGTGCGGCACCTGCCTTGATCATTACGGTCTGCTGGAAAAGAAGCAGGCCGGCCAGACCACCAACATGTTAGACATTGTCACCTCCATGCAGCTTTCAGATCAGGTTATAAATATTTGATCTAAATGGAATCATGATTAATTTAATTTTTGTGCTGCTGTATCAACAGAATACGAGACCTGATTTTTTTCCGGAAAAAGGAGGAGGACTATGACTGATAAACTTGTTGTGATCGGAGGAGTTGCAGGCGGGGCAACAGCGGCGGCACGGGCGCGGCGCCTAAACGAGCACGCTGAAATTGTGGTTTTTGAGCGCGGGCCTTATATATCCTTTGCCAACTGCGGGCTTCCTTATTACATCGGCGAAGTGATCAAGAAGCGCGATGACCTCATGGTCACTGATGCCGAATCCTTTTTAAAGCGCTACAACATAGATGTGCGGCCCAACTGCGAGGTCACAGATATTGACAGCCAGAACCGGGAAGTGGTGATCCACTGTCATCAGACAGGGCAAAAGTACAGGGAGTCCTACCAAAGACTTATTTTATCCCCCGGAGCAGAGCCTGTGCGCCCCGCATTTGCCCGCGGCGTTGATGATGAGAGCGTTTTTACCTTAAGGAGCATTCCTGATACTGACCGGATCAAGGCATATGTTGATGAAAATAAGCCTGAGCGGGCAGTGGTGGTGGGAGGCGGATTCATAGGCCTTGAAATGGTGGAAAATCTGGCTTTCCGGGAAGTGGAAGTTACAGTCCTTGAAAAGATGGATCAGGTTATGCCGCCCCTTGATTATGAAATGGCTTCTCTGGTTCATGCTCATTTTGGGGAAAAAAAAGTGGACTGCCGCTTTAACGACGGGGTCGAATCCATGGAAAAGACCGGGGATGCCCTTGTGGTCAAAACCGAGAGCGGCGAAGAAATAAAGTGTGACATGGTCGTACTTTCAATAGGTGTGCGTCCCGAGACAGGCCTTGCCCGAAAGGCAGGGCTTAAAATCGGGGAAACAGGCGGAATTGAGGTTGACGACACCATGCGAACCTCTGATCCGTATATATACGCCGTGGGGGACGCAGTGGAAATCCGGCAGCGGGTAACAGGCAGAAATACGCTTATTCCCCTTGCAGGGCCGGCAAACAAGCAGGGCAGGATAGCGGCGGATAACGCCATGGGCAGATGCTCGGTTTTCAGGGGCAGTGCAGGGACGTGCGCTGTAAAGGTGTTTGACCTCACTGCCGCGGCCACAGGCGTAAATGAAAAAACCCTTAAGCAATACGGCATTCCATACCAGGCGGGATACACTCATTCAGGATCCCATGCAGGCTATTACCCGGGATCTGAAACCATGGCGGTGAAACTTCTGTTTTCTCCCGGCACCGGAAGGTTGCTCGGAGCCCAGGCCGTGGGCAAACTCGGCGTGGACAAGAGAATTGACGTGCTTGCCACGGCAGTATACGCAGGCATGACGGTTTTTGACCTCGAAGAGATTGATCTCTGCTATGCCCCTCCCTATGGATCCGCCAAGGATCCTGTTAACATGGCCGGATATGTGGCATCTAACCTGATAAAGGGCGATCTTGAGAAAATCAACTGGGACCAGGTAAAAGATATAGACCCTGAAAAGGAAGTCCTGCTCGATGTAAGAAGCAGGATAGAAGTCAGGACCTCAGGCAGCATAGACGGTGCGGTTCATATTCCCATAGACGATCTTCGCGACAGACTCGGCGAGCTTGACAGGGATAAAACATATCTCGCCTTCTGCGCGGTAGGCCAGCGCTCCTATCTTGCCTACAGGATACTGACACAGCACGGCTTTTCCGCAAAAAATCTTGCAGGCGGATTTAGAACCTACCTGGCGGCTACGGAAAATATTACTTTAACCTAAATTGAGAGTTTCAGATTTTTAAAAACATGATTTTGTAAAGGATTATAACCATTTATATTTAAAAATCGCTCAATAT
>JBKHFD010000144.1:0-2558 GCA_046540355.1 Desulfobacterales bacterium | reverse complement strand
TCAACGTGCTGATCGGCAGCCGGAAATTCGCCGAAGGCTGGAACTGCTTCCGGGTTTCGGTCATCGGCCTGATCAATCTCGGGGCAAGCAGGGGTAACAAGATCATCCAGATATTCGGCCGGGGGGTGCGCCTGCACGGGCAGAACAACGACGGAAAGCGCCGTTTTGCCGAACACATTCAGGATTACAGAACCCTGGCGGCAGACACAAGCCCTGTTGCCCGGCTCAGGAGGCTGGAGACGCTCAATGTATTCAGCCTGAAAAAATCCTATCTGCAAAGGTTTCTCAAAGGCCTGGAAAACGACCTGCCCGTACCACTGGAGTATCCAGTGGATCTGGACCCGATGCCGGTCACGGTGCACGGCAAACAGGTGCCGTTTGAAAAATACAGGGAAAAATTAAAGGCGCCCCGGGTGGGCCGCCATTTGTTTGATGACAGGCTTCGCATCGTGCGGATGGAAAACACGCAGGGGTGGCGCTGGGAATATGTCGGGCAGAACGGGGCAGAAGCGCAAACCGTATCATCTTTTCCCATCAGCCTGGATTACCGGCCGGACCCGGAGAAGCCGGGACGCAATATCAGGGATGAACTGTATCAATGGCTTGAAAAATACCGGGATTTTCTGCCCCGGGACCGGTGGCGCAGGCAGCGGTTTTCCTGGGAGCAGAAGCAAAAGGTGCGGTTTCTGGTAAAACAAGGTGAAAGCCTTGAAAATGTTTCTGTTTTTGACATTCTTCAATGGCCCCGGGCGGTGGTTTATCACGCTGGCCCGCAGCAGCGTGGGTTTTCTGCGGTAATCGCCCTTTTGGAACAGATCCATGCAGATGTTTTAACCCGGGTGCGAAACACCATTATCAACGACATCAACAAGCGCCGCTACAGGATGGACGAGGACCTCCGGCAGGCGGCAGATGACAGTCGGGGCGATTTTGCCGAAAAACAAAGCCTGCATTTGTCCTGCAGTGACGAAACCGAAAAAGACCGGGTCAAAAAGAAGCTGGACAAAGATTTCAAATTTATCCAGCAGGACCTGCGGCTGGATTTTTCAGAAAAGACGGCCAATTTTCACATCTATGGTCCTCTGTTTGACGAAAATTTAAAACAGGAACTGGCAAAGCACAGCATACTGAACCTGGAGGCCGCATCCCCGCCCTTGTTAAACAGCGGGGAGAGCAAGTTTGTGCGGGACCTGTCTCAATACCTGAGGCATCCGCGGGCGCAGGAAAGCCGGTATGAATTCTACCTGATGCGAAACGAGGCGGCCATGCGCTCGGTGGGGATTTACCTGGAGACCGAATTGCAGGCGTTTTTCCCGGATTTCGTGTTCTGGATCGTGGATGAAAAAAATAAGCTCACCCATATCGTGCTCGTGGACCCCAAAGGCCAGACCGGGATTGTCAATCAAAAGACCCTGGGAACAAACGAGAAGGTTAATATTGCGGTCAGCGGCCACTTAGATGAGCTGGCAAAAAAACTCACCGAGGTCCACGGCCGGAAATTTGCGGTGCACTCGTTTATTCTCCTGCGTGATTCCTCGCCTCTGGGCACATGGGAAGATGGCTTGCCGGATGAGAAGGCCATGGAAATCATAGAAGCCATGAAGGCCAAAAACGTCTTCCGCCTGGACTGGTCAGAGGCAAAAGAAGACGGAAGCAAGGTTGACGGTCGCATAAACGGACAGACCTACCTGGACATGATGTTTGAGAAAATCGGGGTGAAGTTTTGAATCGTGTGTTTCTGCACCGGGGCAGCATTTAAAGAAAATTTCGGAAACCTGCGATTCCGGCAAACGAGTTAGCAAAATCCGGGTCAATAATCCTGTTTGTGCCAAGTATATCAAAAGCTTCAGAATAAGTTTGCGGCGGGCGCAGCGCCTTTAGCTTTATGGTCAGGATGGCCAGGGCAATGCACGAATCCGCATTCAAATAGTGGTAATGAAGCAGTGCCCCGCGGTATACAGGGTCTGTGTCAAAGCGATCGGCACAATTTTCCCGAAGGGTTTTAATTAAATCCGCATATTCGAGGATGCGGGCTTTTTTCTGTTCAATCCGCTCTTGTATCATACAAAATCCTGTTCCGGCTTTCCTTAAAATCAATGGCAGCATGCAGCATCTGCTGCTCAAAAACGGCTCTGGCCCCGGGATCGGCGTCATAAATCAGTCTGCTGTTGATCATGATTTAATAAACATGGAGTTGATTGGAACACGTGTTTAGAATAACCACATCAATATCATTGCGTTTTATTGCCCTGGATATTTCCGCGTAAATAGCAAGTTTATGGTCAACGGTATGGCTGGATGGCCCGGTCCATTTCCTCAAGCGATACCGGCTTTTGGGGCCCGGGCAGCATGCCTTTGAGCCGGCTGACCGGTGTATGCCTTGCCACCAGCCTTACGCCATGATCATCTTCGAGTATAAACTCCACCCATAAGCCCCAATTTTTCTCTTAAATCTTTCGGCAGGGTAATCTGGCCCTTGCTTGTAAGGGTTGCGTGCATCATGATCTTCATTCTTTTTCATTGACAAAAAAATGAAACTTGCTATTTTATATTCGCAG
>JBKHFD010000143.1:0-2673 GCA_046540355.1 Desulfobacterales bacterium | reverse complement strand
TGCCAGGAAGGATATGAGGTGCAGCCGGTTGACCTCGAATCACTTGATTTAAGCAACCCGCAAGTTCCTGAGGCGGATCTGGCCATTGTACCCCTTCATCCGGATGTGCCTGCGACATGGGGGGCTTACCTTGATCTCAAACACCGTTTCCCTGATTTTCCCGTGCTTGTCTATATGAGCCATCATGCAGTCGATACTTTAAAAGCCGCAATTAAAAACATTTTCTCGCAAAAAACAGGAGTAGCTTAAATGAAGATCAGATGAGCTTTGTTTGCTTTTAAAAAAACCGAGCCCCTATCGTCGTTATTTCTGCAAAGCCATATACGCTAAAGCCGTAACTGCAATTCAAGCAGCCGAATATCACAGGGCGAAATTTTTCATTCAACCTGCAAAGGAGCTGAGAATGAGCTTAGAGATCAAAGGCTGGAAGAATATTATGCCAAAGCGTGCCATGGCGGAAAAGGTGCTTGGGCAGGCATTGAAATATCTTGGAAAAGATACGGATAAGAATGCCGGGTACGTATTAAAGGCCGTAGACCATATCGCCAGCGGCGAGAAACAGGAAATGATCCGTGAGTGGTTTCACCACTGGATGCGTGAAAACGGGCCGGGCCGGCAGTTCCTTCACCGGGTTGTGGCAAATACACATCCCCGGGTGCGTGAACGTTATGTGGCCCGTATGGTCGCCAGCATGTTTTTTCGGGATCCTGATGCTCACAAGAAGGCAGAGCAGAAGTTTGGTATCCAACCGCCTCCGGTCATGCTTATTTCACCGTCAATGCGGTGCAATTATCGATGTGAAGGCTGCTATGCCGGGAGCTATGAGCGCAAGGACGACATGGATCCGGAAGTCTTTGACCGGATCCTGACAGAAGCCGAGAAAATGGGGATTAATTTTATCACCATCCTGGGCGGCGAACCCTTTATCTACCCCCATCTGCTGGAGGTGCTCGAAAAGCACCCCAAATCATTTTACCAGATTTATACAAACGCGTCCTTGATAGACGATAAAACAGCGCAGCGGCTCGTGGAGCTTGGCAATATCGCTCCCCAGGTCAGCATCAATGGCCCCAGGGAATTCACCGATGCAACCCGCGGCAAAGGGTCATTTGATGCCTGTGTGCGTGCCATGGACCGGCTTTATGAAGCCGGCTGCCCGTTCGGGTTTTCATCACTTGTCACCCGCAAAAACTTGGATGTGATCTGCTCGGATGAGTGGGTGGATTTCCTGATTGAAAAAGGGGCACTCTATGGCTGGTACTTCCTGTTTATGCCGGTGGGAAGCGATCCGGACATGGAACTCATGCCCACGCCCGAGCAGCGGAACCAGATGCGCCGTTTCCAGAATTATGTTCGGGAAGAAAAACCGCTGCTGCTGGTGGATTTCTGGAATGACGGCGTACTGTCCGGCGGATGTATCGCAGGGGGTCGGTTGTATTTTCACATCAACCATCGCGGGGATGTGGAGCCCTGCATTTTCTGCCATTTTGCCACCGATAACATCCATGACAAGCCCCTTGCCGAGGCCTTGAATTCTCCGTTTTTCCGGGGCATTCGCGCGGAACAGCCGTTTTGCTACAATACCCTGCGCCCATGTCCGATGATTGATCATCCGCAGAACATGTGGCGTATTATCCAGGAACACGGCGCCAAGCCGACCCATGAAGGGGCGGAGACCATGTTTACCGACCTGGCCCCCCGGATGAAGGAATATGCCAGGGGTGTCCAGCAGGTTATGGACCGGGCGTGGGAAAGTGAAGGCTACAAGGACTGGGCTGCCAGGTGGATGTATCACTGCGGCCTGTCCCCGGAAAATATTGAACGGCGCCGCCGGGAATTCGAGGAAAACCGGCAGGAGCAAGCCCCGGA
This sequence comes from Desulfobacterales bacterium, assembly GCA_046540355.1. Lineage (GTDB taxonomy): Bacteria > Desulfobacterota > Desulfobacteria > Desulfobacterales > Desulfosalsimonadaceae > Desulfosalsimonas. Next base: position 804 of record JBKHFD010000143.1, on the reverse strand, counting down.
GCCGTACCGGGCAGCCGGCGAGTCCGGTAGGCAATGACGGCTTGGAAAAGCAAAGCCGTACGAATTCGTAGATAAGGGCAAGAATGGTGAGTTATGCCTTGAAAGGGCGGAAACAAGTTCTTTTTTCTGTTCTCGCCCCTGATGCCTCAGAGGTCCGGATCTGCGGGGATTTTAACGGATGGAACGGGCAAAAGCATCTTTTGAAACGTGAACCCGGCGGATTTTGGGAAAAAACGTTGACACTGCAGCCAGGTCGGTATGAATACAAGTTTCAGGTGGACGGTAACTGGTTTCTTGACCCCCGAAACAAAAATGTCTGCTATAATAACTTTGGCTCCCGAAATCATGTTATTATAGTGAGTGGCTGACAAGGTTCGATGGCTCGTAAACACAAATGGCTTCTATGTGTTGGTAGTTAAAAAAAGGAATTGGATTTCATCTGATTTTGTTTTTCAAGGAATACCATTTGTTTGCTCCAATTTTAGCCGGCATCGGCATGGATGACCTGCTCACAGGCTCATTTTGAGCTGACTACCGGGCAGAGAATCTCTTTATTGACAAGGAGGCATCATAGCTTTTGATAAAGAGCAGGTTATAGCAATTTATATTAATGACAGTGTTATTTGCACCAACTGTATGAGGGAGGAGGATTGGGACTCACTGACCCAGGAACGTGTCATTACACACGAAGAAAGGGACGAAAAAAACAAGATTTTTTTCTGCGATAGGTGTGGTGAGCCTATTTAACACCGAGTTTTGGATGTTAGAAGCACTTAGGGCAAGGTAATTCTTGATAGATTGTAT
>JBKHFD010000142.1:0-2707 GCA_046540355.1 Desulfobacterales bacterium | reverse complement strand
TACAATGAAGGCAAAATAAACAAAACTTCTTTTTTCAAAGAGCGAAATCCAAGGTCCATGGAATTCAAAAATTCTGGGCACTGTCCTGAAGGTCTATGAAAGCGGCACTCGATGTGTATTACAGCGGCGGCACTGCGGCTGCCGAATGCATTGCTTTTGAGCGATGGTCAGACTGCCGGCCAGCCGGAGTTATCAGGGCGGAAGCCTCAGGGGTTAGGGGTTACAGGCCCGGAAGGTTTTACGAGCGCGAGCTTCCGTGTCTTATGGCCGTGCTGGACAAATCCGGCATTGAGTTTGATACCATAATCATAGATGGCTTCGTGCATTTGAAAACAGGAAGGGGGCTGGGAGCCCACCTGCGAGACAGGCTTCCGTATTCCTGCACTGTTATCGGGGTCGCAAAAAGTCGGCTTGCTGTAGCGGCTTTTTTTGTCGAGGTGCGCAGAGGCAGAAGCAAAAGGCCGCTTTTTGTCTCTGCGGCAGGCATGGAGACTGAGAAGGCGGCGGAAATTATAAAAGGCATGCATGGTCCCTACAGGCTTCCGACCATGCTGAGGCTTGCAGACCAAGCGGCCAAGAATCCGGAGGCTGTATGCTCTACACCATAGGATACCAGAAAATTACCGTGGACCAGCTAATAGACATCCTTTACGGGTACGGGGCGGAGGTGCTTGTTGATGTGCGTTCAAAGCCGTATACAAGCAAGCCTGGATTTCACAGACATGAGCTTGAAAGACTGATTCCGGACAAGGGGGTGGAGTATCACTGGGCCGGCGACCGGCTGGGAGGCTTTGGAGAAATAAAAGATGACGCGGTTGACGAACTTGCGTCCCTTGCCCGGCAAAAGACAGTGTGCATCATGTGTATGGAGGCTGATCCTGACAAGTGTCACCGCAAAACCGTAATCGCCCGCCGGCTTTCGGACCGGGGAATTGAGGCAGTCCATATAATGCAGACAGCACAGTTGTAATGGAGCAGGAGGAAAGAAAGCCAAAAGATGTGAAAATACGGGCCGTCCTTTGGATGCCGGATCATATCCGGTTATGCAGGCATCTGCATTACTTTTTTCTGGTATCCGAATCACATCACCCAAAGGGGCAACCGTCGTCAGCGGACATTTTTTTCGGATGATGATTATTCCGCTTATATTGATTTGATGTCCGGATGGTGCAATGAGCACGGGGTTGACATTGTTCTGGGAGAATTCGTGGGAAATTAAAGGCGTTGTAGGCGCTGATGCCGCCGGGGACTAAATTGCCGGCCTGCAGATGCTTTTAAAGGAGGCGAAAAGCAGGGAAATGGAAGTAAACGGAACCTATGACGAAAAGACCCGCAGGGCAATAAAGAAAATCCGGGCCTCCAGAGACCTGCCGGTTGACGGCCTGGTAGGCGATGCAACCAAGATAGTTTTATACCGCATAGCCGGTCTGTCGGGAAAGCCGGAATAAGGAAGCATTCATGTATCTTGCACGAAGACGGGAAAAGGGCAGGATCAGGTATTCCATAAGAAGCAGCGTAAAAACGGAGAAGGGATATAGAAGCCTCGAGCTTTTTGATCTCGGCGAACATCCTGAGAACTATGTAGTTTATCCCGGCGCGGGGCCGGGCTTCTATTTTAATGAAGAACTCTGTGACCGCCTTTCAGAGCAGGGATTTGCGCCTGATTATGACGAGCTGGAAAAGGTTTTCTGGCCTTTTCTGGACCCCGAGACCCGAAGGGTGATCGAGGCTTTTACCCGTGACACCTCCGGCGGACTATCAAGACAAAAAATAAGGGGGCAGGCGGAAAGGTGCGAAAAAGAGGCCTTTCACATATTTGACATGCGAAGAATTCATTATCTCCGGTTCGGAGAACTGGATCAGTCAAGGATATACTCGGTTCCAAGAAAAATTTACAGGCCTCTTCTCGACAAGTCCCGCGATGAACTCGAACAGCAGTTCATGGAAATGGAAAGCGTCCTAAGGGAGCGGGAAAAGAAAAACTATGTATACGTTATTTTTGACGTGCCCTCCTGCTTTTCCGGACCCCTGGCAAGAAAGTTTCCAGAAGCAGTGGACCAGGACAAAGTTGATTCCTGCTTTATGGACGCGTTGTGCAGGCTAAACAAAGATGCATCCTTCTGGGCGGACCTGGGTGTGTCAGAGCACCTGCATGATTACCTGGTAAGGTATGCCTGCTGGTTTTTTGACGCTGCCTTTGAAAACAGCTGGTACCTGGAAGACCTGATGCGGCAGTTTATTTTCAGGCATAGGACATACAGGCCGCCAAGGCCCAAACATTCCATGCCAGTTGACGAGGCAGCCCATATAATGGGCATTACCCGGCAGAGTCTTTCGAAAATGACTGTCAAAGAGCTTACCCGCCGCTACAGGGAAATGGCCAAAACCCGCCATCCAGACCAGGGCGGGCAGCACGAGTCCTTTATAAAATTAAACCGTGCCTTTGAGCAACTGCTGCGCACGTTAAAGGCAGAAACCGGGGCGGCGCCGCGCTATAAAACCCGAAGGGGATGAAATCTTTCGGCTCTTCTCAAAGTGAGTTCAGTTTTTCAAAGAGATTCTTTTTTCCGCTGACGCCCATTTTCTCATAAATCCTGTGCATGTAGGTCTTTACGGTGGACTCAGAGATATCCAGTTCTGCGGCTGTCTGCCGGTAGGTCCTGCCGGCCATTACCTTCCTTAAAACCAGGCATTCCTTTCTGAGAGC
>JBKHFD010000141.1:0-2733 GCA_046540355.1 Desulfobacterales bacterium | reverse complement strand
AAAGTTAACAAATTAACCCTGTTGACTTTAACTGCGCTTCTCATATATTTTAAACAAAAACATACAACATCTGCATGGGGCCTTATACCATGGACAAGGAAAAACGCATGTTAAATGCCATCCTCGAGACAATCGAGGACGGCATATACGTAATCGACCAAAATTATGAACTGGAATACATGAACCAGCGTATGACCGAATTTTTCGGTGAATACACCGGTGAGAAGTGCCACCGCGTATTAAACAACAGCGACACCCTGTGTCCATGGTGCCGCGCTCCGGAAGTATTCAAAGGCAACCGGCTTTACTGGGAGCTCTATGTACCCAAGGTGGACAAAACCTTCATCCTTACGGAACTCCCTCTTAAAAACCCGGACGGATCAGTCTCAAAACTCAGCATCCTCAGAGACATAACCGAGCGGAAACAACGGGAGGCAAAGCTTGCCGCCTCGGAGGAAAGATACCAGAACCTGTTCGAGCACGTGGGGGTAGGAGTATATATCAGCAGCAAGGAGGGCAGATTCCTGGATGCAAACCAGACATTTATCAATATGATGGGCTATGACAGCAAGGAGGAGCTTTTAAACATTGATATAACGACAGATCTTTATGTACGCCCTTCTGACAGGCGCAAATTCCAGGAAATGATAGAGCGCGACGGCAGGGTTATAGACTATGAGGTTGAATTCAAAAGAAAGGACGGCACGCCCATAACAGTTCTTTTGACCAGCCATGTCAGATACGATCACCAGGGAAATGTGCTTGGCTATGAAGGCATTACAGTGGACCAGACCGAGCGCTACATGATGGAAAAAAAGCTGCGCGAGGCCCACGACCTGATGAACAAGATAATACAGAGTTCGCCCAGCCCCATAATGGCCGCGGATTTAAAGGGCAACATCTTCATCTGGAACCGGGCCGCGGAAGAAACCCTGGGATACCCGGCCTCGGAAACCATAGGGAAAATGCACATCACCAAGATATATCCCGAGGGACTTGCCTATAAATTAATGAAAATGATCCGCAGCCCGGAACACGGGGGTGTGGGTCTTTTGCGCTCGCATCCCATGCTCTATGTAAGGCGCGACGGCAAGGTTATAGACGGAACCCTGTCTGCTGCCATGATATATGATGATGACGGAAACGAGGTGGCAACAGTGGGCTCGTTTATAGACATGACAGAGCGCATAGAGATGGAACGGGCCCTTCAAAACACCCAGGAACAGCTTCTCCAATCCGAAAAACTCGCGGCCATGGGCCGGCTGACCTCACAGATCGCCCATGAGTTAAACAATCCCCTTTACGGGATCATGAACACCCTGGACCTGCTTAAATCTGAAATTCCGCAGGAAAACAAGCGGCGCAAGCTCCTGGACATGTCTCTTTCAGAAACCGAGCGTCTTGCCGAGATGCTCAGAAAAATGCTTTCCTTTTCCAGGCCCGACGAGGAGGAAAAGGGGCCGGTGGATATCAACACCATAATCGACGAGCTCCTGATGCTCCATGACAAGCAGCTAAGGGAAAACAGCATAAAGCTGAAAAGCGAACTGGCAGAAGATCTCCCTCAAATATATGCCTCAAGAAACCAGATGCGCCAGGTTCTCTTAAACATGATCTCCAATGCCAGGGACGCAATGCCCGAAGGCGGCACACTGACCTTTAAGACCTGGCATAAAAACAAGACCATATTTATCGAAATATCTGATACAGGCCTTGGAATAAAGGAGGAAAACATAAACCGGATATTTGATTCCTTCTTTACCACCAAGGACACGGTTAAGGGCGTGGGCCTGGGCCTGTCTGTATGCTACGGGTTTGTAAAGGACCACGGCGGCGACATCAGGGTAAACAGCAGCGCAGATGAAGGCACAACTTTTACCATCTCCCTGCCCGCATACGAGGGCCCGGCAGAAGACAAAGAAAACGAACTTGACAAAACAGCTCCAGCCCAATAAGATTTTAATAGAATATACCAGCAGGGTGCCTGAAAAGGGCCAAAAGGGAATCCCGTGAACGAGTCGGGAGCGGACCCGCCGCTGTAACCGGGGACGAAAGCCGCACACATGCCACTGTCCGGCGCTCATTGTTTGATTTTTACAGTACCTGAACGTGCTGAATGCCAAATAGAATGGGCGGCAGATGGGAAGGCGCGGCAAATAGGATGATCCGGGAGCCAGAAGACCTGCCCTGCCGGAAAATTTCATGGTAAAAGGCGCGGATCTCGCCTGCATGAAAGATTAAGGGGTCAAGAAAAACGGGTGCAGCCCTCTTAAGTCAAAAGGACTTAAGGGGGCTTTTTTATTTCAAGGCTCAAAGTGACAGGCGAAAGGTTCAAGTTGAAAGGTTCAAGAAAAAATGGACAGGGAAGGCTTTAGCAGGGTTGCGGTGCAGTCGCTTCACACCATAGCCGGCTATGAATTCCACGATCTGGTAAAAACCGTCCGGAAATTCGAAAACAGTGCAGAAAACATAAAAAAAACAACCATCAGCGGGCCGCTTCTCGACGGTCCGGAAAGCATGGAAAAGGCTGCGCATGCAATAAGAAAGTCCATCCCTGCAGAGCGGAAGCCCGGCGAGGCAGTGGTGCTTCTGGGGCACGGAACCCATCATCCTGCCAATTCCGCCTACGCAGCCCTTATGTGGCGGCTGCAGACAGAAGATGAAAACATGTTTATCGGCACAGTGGAGGGATACCCGGGCCCTGACACGATCCTTGAACAGCTCGGGGAAAAC
>JBKHFD010000140.1:0-2835 GCA_046540355.1 Desulfobacterales bacterium | reverse complement strand
TTATTATTAATAAAAAATATTTGCATAATAAGGGGAAAAGCATGACACAAATAGAAATGACCGTTAAGCTGCCTGTTTCAATCAAGAAAAAGGATAGGTGGTATATTGCGTGCTGCCCCATTCTGGATGTTTTCAGCCAGGGAAAGACCGAGGGCAAGGCCCGGGAGAATCTGGCGGATGCCCTTTATCTGTTCCTGATTTCGTGCTATGAGCGCGGAGTGCTTGACGATGTTTTAAAGGAATCGGGATTCCGCCCAGCCAGAAAGCAGAAGATAGGTGACTATCAAGAATACATGGACATTCCCCTCAGCTTTTTATCCGAGCGAAAGCAGCCCAAGCATTGCCACGTATAACCCCGCTTCACTGGAAAGTCCTTGAGTGCATATTCTTAATGGCTGGTTTTGAGCATGAGCGAACCAGAGGGGATCATATGAGCTATTCAAAAAAAGGATGCCTGCGGCCAGTTATAATACCGAAATATAAAGAAGTGGATGTCGATATCATAAAAGCAAACATGCGTACGGCAGGCATGAGCCGGGAGCAATTTTTCGAATATCTGGAGAAATGTAAATAGTGGGTTAAAACAAGGCTTGCAAAAGCCCCAGCGGAAAAATTTGCTGGCATTTTTAGTGGTATTTTATAAATATGGAAATATAAAATCAAATTATTTCAGCAAGTTAACTTCTTAATTCGATGGTGCGCTGGGGAGCCAAACAATAATCCAGCATTGTCCGGTGACATATTAAAACCCCGGAGAGCAAAGAGCTTTCCGGGGTTTTTTTGTTTCTTATTGTCCAGTAAAGTCCGCTATTTTATTTTAATCCAATATGTTAAAATAAAATAACGAAACAGAAAAATCAAAATTTGTTTTGGATTGTTGCTGGTACGCCTGAAAATCTGGCCTGAATATCCGGTTTGCCGGCAGGCTTTCAGGGAAGTGTTTCAGGCACGTAGGCTTTCGGCAGGTGCGCGGAGCTCTTGACAAATGGTAGCCCCGTGGCCTCGTGCACCTTTTCCACTTCCTTTCAGCAACCTTGCACAACTTATTGATCCGCCGCAAAGCTCAGTTTTGTGCCGGACATGTTCAATATAAACCTGCCGGCAAAGGCGGATTCCATCCTCATCGTGGCATCCCGGCCCGTGCAGTGGGTGGGGATGATCCAGGCGGGGTCAATTTCCTTTAATGCATCTATCGTGGGTTGAATTACGGGCTCCATATCCGGCCCGGACAGGTGAAACCCGCCCATGACCGCATATACCTGATCCACGCCGGTGACCTTTTGCGCGTGGCGCACCGTGTTGACAATGCCGGAATGCGCACATCCGCTGAGAACCACAAGGCCCTTTCCCCTGACCAAAAATGCCAGACCGGTATCGTCTTCAAAGGTGTCCTGCATGGGCACGCCGTCCTTTTCATACCACAGCGAGGGCGCGCCTTTCTCAAATTCGGTGGTGCGCTCGATCTCCGAGAGAAAAAGCACCCGGCCGTCGAGCATGGGATACGGCTCTGCTGTGGCCACAACCTCAGCCCGGGCGGCCTCGGCTTTTTCCCGCGTAAACGGCGGAAACATGATCTTGAAGTTATCGGTGACCTTCATATATCGCGGATTGCGAAAGGCCTCCGGGTGCAGCACCAAGGGTATGCCAGGTTTTTCGATCATGCCTGAGAGTTTTTCAATCCCGCCGACATGATCCAAATGCCCATGAGAAAGCGCCATCATTTCCACCTGTTTCATGTCCACGCTCAGGGCTTCGGCATTAAAAGCGGCCCCGTGCTCTGAGAAGCCGAAATCAAAAAGCATGCTTCGCAGGCTGCTATCAACCACCGTGGTGATAACAGCGGAAAACCCGTGCTCGGCCAGGATGGGGTTTCTCACCTCGGCCCCCTTCAGCGGCATCGCCCGGGTGATGATATCCGAGTTGTCCCTGGCCAGGATATCGATGTAATTGTCCTGAAGGGTCAGGATCTCCACCCTGTCCACCGGCTGCATTGAAACCTTCATAATGTCCTCCTTTCCAGGGGTGTGGGATTAATTAAATGGATGGTTAAAATCCGGTGTTGTCAATTATGAGCATAGTCTCAAAACAATTTTGAAACAAGAAAAAATCACGCCTTGCCCGCATAGCGCACTGCCTTGAGCCGCCCGTTACGTGAAAGGACTCCGGTTATGCTCCGGCTATAGTTCCTTTTTGCGTTATCACATCTGGACAATTTTGGGTTGTCACAACGAGTCACTGCTGATTTCGTATGACCAACTAGACCTGCAACGCAATTTATGCTCCGTTCTGCCTCTCCCACCTTTAGTGTGCAGGGTTTGAAAATCGAAGTGCCCGTCAGATTAGATTTAATCGAAACTAACGCATATTACTCTATTTCCGGGTCGCCATGGACGCAATTGCATTGATGCATCATATCATGAACCCCGGGCGGATTTCCAACTCCGATAATTGCGCCAGGATGACAGGGCAAACATAAGAATGCCCATCCCCAGCACGACTGCGTCCACCACAAAGGGATCCCAGTTGTGCCCGGTCAGCCGGTCTGCATAGTACTTTACATACGAATTCGGCAGGTTCGTCTCACCGAGTGCGCGCTTGACAGACCAGTGCCAATCCGTACACGGGCAGTACCCCCATCCGTAAAAGGCCCCGAGGCCGAACCAGGACAAAAACGTCAGGCAAATAACTGCCAGATGAATTATTCCTGTTTTGCGCCATACCCACCCGGTTAGCGAAAACAGGACAAACCCGCCATGGAACACAATGAAAAAATAATCAAGAAATAGATACATGCCTGCTTTGATCCCTTACCCTTTACTTCAGCCCCTTAATATT
>JBKHFD010000139.1:0-2859 GCA_046540355.1 Desulfobacterales bacterium | reverse complement strand
AGCCCGGAAATAAAGGTGACCAGGACGATGGTAAACGAATAGGTCGTGGGCCCCACAACCAGCCCCAAAAGCCTGGTCCAGAAGACCTCGCAGGCCATGGCGCAAAAACCTGATACCAGGAAAACAGCCAATGCGGCTTTGACCGTGCCCCGGGAATATAAATTTTCAGAGACGATACTTTTTTCGCCCGGCACAACGCCTTTCTTCTTCTTTGTCTTTGCCCCGGTCTTTTCCGGTTCGGAATCATGCTGTTTGGCGGCCTCAGCAGGCCTTATCAGCAGGCAGGTCAGGCCGATAGCTGCGTTTATAAAAACCGCGGTCAGCATGGAACCCCAGACTCCCAGGGTGCTTATCATCCAGAAGCCGCAAATCAGGGCGCCAAGGGCTGCGCCGAAAGTATTAATACCATAGAGCCTGCCGGCATGGGTGCCGAGGTGTGAAAGACTGCTGACATAAAACCGGCAGAGAATGGGCAGGGTTGCTCCCATGCACACAGTGGGAAAGCCGAGCAGTAAAACCGCCCCTGCAAATACGAAAAGATTAAAAACAAGGGTGTGCTCATAAAAATTATTGTATAAAATGTCGTACACCCCGCCGGACAACATGAGAAGAGCCGGCACAAAAAGAGCATAAACCGCTGTGGCAATTTCCAGAACACCGTAAACCCTGACCAGCCTGATTCCAAGCCATCGGTTTGACATGCGTCCGGCAATATAGCCCCCCAACCCCAGTCCCGCCATAAAGACCACCAGAATGGCGCTTACTGCAAACGGGGCAGCACCCACCACCCTTGAAATAAGTCTCATCCAGATAATCTGGTAGATCAGGGCTGTCATGCCGGAAAGAAAAAAACATATCAGTATGAATACAGCCAAGCGCCTGGCGGGACCCTGCAAGTTGTTATCGGCTTTAGATCTCATCGCCATCCAAAAGCGGGGAAAAGGAAAGGAAGACACAAAAAATTATTGTGTTTTTATTGCAGAATTCCGGAGGCTTGTCAAGCCGTTAGTTCTGGTTTGCCGCCTGATTATTTATTGAACCTAAATTGAGTGATTTTCAAGTTTGCCGCAGATACAAGGAAGATGCAGACTTGCTATAGTCAACTATGCAGCCAACTATGCGGGGCTGCATCTGACGCAGTAGATGCGGTAAAATAGAAATCCCGGAGGGTTTCAGATTTTTAAAATACAAATGGATGTTATCCTTTAAAATGAATTGCTTTTAAAAATCTGAGACGCAGTTTAGGTTGAATTTGCGGGAGGGTGCTGGTATAATAAAAAATAAAATCGCATGATCAATTTGAAAAAAATCCGCCGGAAAACGATTCATGCCCATTTACGAGTATACTGCCTTAAACGCCAGGGGCAAAACAGTAACCGACATCATAGATGCGGAAAGCACTTCGGCCGCAAGGCAGAAGTTGCGTACATCCAGCATATACCCCATTTCAATAAAAGAAGTATATGAAATCGGTCAGAAGACCAAACAGGATATTTCCGGTTGGTTCAAGCCTTTTTCAAACAGGGTGAGCCCGGGGGAGCTTGCCATAATGACCCGGCAGCTTGCCACCCTGCTCGGCGCCGGCTTTCCCCTGGTTTCCGCTGTATATACCCTGATCCCCCAGACGCGCTCCCAGAAATTAAGGCAGGCCCTGGCCCATATCAAGGATGCCATAGAAGAAGGAAACAGTTTTGCAGCAGCCCTTCGCCAGTATCCTGACATATTCTCCGAAATATACGTAAACATGGTAAGCTCAGGAGAATCATCCGGAACCCTGGAGATGGTATTAAAAAGGCTGGCAGATATCACGGAAAGGCAGCAGGCCATTACAAACAGCGTGCGCTCGGCGGTTGCCTACCCTATTCTCATGCTCTTTGTCGGCACACTGATACTGGTCTTTCTGCTTACCTACATAGTTCCAAGCATTACTTCGATATTCGAAGATATGAACCAGGCTCTGCCCCTGCCGACCCTGATACTTATAAACGTAAGCGAATTTTTGAAAAACGGATGGTGGATAATACTGATCGCAGCAGCAGCGGCAATTCTGGTGCTCAAACGTATAAAAAAGACAGACCGGGGAGGCTATACATTTGACAGGCTTATTTTGAAACTACCTCTTGCCGGGGAATTAAAAACAAAGCTGGCAACCGCACGCTTTGCACGCACTCTGGGCTCGCTGCTGGAAAACGGGGTGCCACTTATGACGGCCCTGGGCATAGTGAAAAACATAGTCGGAAACCTTGTAATTGCAGAAGCGGTGAAAAATGCAACCCTAAACGTGGAAAAGGGAGGATCGCTTGCAAAATCCCTTGAAACATCCAATGTTTTTCCTCATATATCCATCCAGATGATCCAGGTGGGTGAAAACAGCGGAGAGATCGAAGCCATGCTGGCAAAAATTGCCGATATATACGAAAACGAGGTGGAATCCTCGGTCTCCGCCATGACCGCCCTGCTCGAACCCCTGATAATACTTTTTATGGGAGTGGTTGTAGGATTTATAGTGGTTTCAATCTGCCTGCCGATTTTTGAGATGAACCAAATGGTGGGGTAAAAATACCCGCCGCCTATCTCGTCCTGGCAAGTTCCTTGTAATGAAGAGCATCGCTTGCATATATCATCCCGTCTTCCAGTGCAATTCGTCCTTTCTTGCAAAGCCCTGCAAGCTCGATATCAATGGAGGTGAAATCCTCTGTCCCCTGCTGCATCTGAGTTCTTATCTGGTGAGTTTTGCCTTCCCTTATTATGTTTCTTATCCTCGGGGTATTTATAAGCCTCTCCATTGCAAGTATCCTTCCGGATCCGTCCTTTAAGGGCACAAGTCTCTGGGCCACGGAAACTATCATGGCATCTGCC
>JBKHFD010000138.1:0-2887 GCA_046540355.1 Desulfobacterales bacterium | reverse complement strand
TTTTCCGGATCACCGTGTTCACGCTTTTCGTTTTCATCTTCTTGCATTATTGACCCATCTGCACAGGCAAATTACATATAATTTATATGTGAGCTATGTTCTTCCCTGACTTTTTATAAGCTACATAGCTGAATAGTCAAGAAAATTTCTTTATTTCCCCCCGCAGCCAGTCCGCCCATTTATCGATTCCCTCGCCGGTTTTTGCAGATATTTCGAATATCTGGAGCTCGGGGTTTAATTTGGCGGTCCGGCCTCTTAGTTGCCCCGGATCGAAATCACACAGAGCCGTCATGTCTGTTTTATTGATCAGGAGCACATCCGACTTAGTAAACATCAGGGGATACTTCAGGGGCTTGTCGTCGCCCTCCGGGACGCTCAGGATCATGGCGTTTTTTATTGCTCCGGTGTCAAACTCTGCAGGGCAGACAAGGTTGCCTATATTTTCTATAAAAATCAGGTCAAAGTTCTGCGAACCTATTCCCTCAAGCCCGGTTTTCACCATAGCTGCATCCAGATGGCAGAATCCGCCGGTGCGCAGCTGGACCGAGTCAATCCCCGCGCTCCGGATTTTTTCGGCATCAACAGTTGAGTCGATGTCGGCTTCTATTACACCAATTTTAAATTCCCAGGCCAGGGCTTCGGCGGTTTTAAGAAGCAGCGTAGTTTTACCGGCGCCCGGCGAGGACATAAGGTTGACCACAAATGTCTTGTCTTTGCGGAGTTTGTCGCGCAGCTGCCGGGCGGCAGCGTCGTTGTCTGAGAGGATGTCTTCTTTTACTTCAAAGAGCTTTATTTCATCCATCAGATAGCCTCCATCTCCTTTATATAGTATTGCCTTCCGGAAACAAGGGAGAAATCTCCGTTTGCGCCGCAGTGGGGACAATCGGTCATGCCGAGTTCCTCCTTGCTTATCTGCACTGTTGTGTGGCAGTTTCTGCATTTGAGGACTATGGGGAGTCTTTCGATTTTGAGCCCGGCGCCTTCTGCCGGCGTGTTTTTGCTCAAATAGTCGAAATAGTGCTGGAGCCATTCGTCCTCAAGGTCGCTTAATCCTCCTATGTGGAGAGTTATAGATACAACCCTGGAAACCCGGTTTTTCTCCGCGTGCTTAACCACTATACTTAAAATGCTTTCCGTGACCGGCAATTCATGCATGATTCCTATTATCCTCCTCTGTCATACAAGGGAGAGGCCTTCTTTTTCCATGAGCCCGATTGCATGATCAATGGATACAGCATATGACGTATCTGTTTTAATTGGAGTTTCTACTTTCTGTCTGGCATGTTCGGACATCAGGTCAGGGGGGTTGAATCTTCCTCCGACCACCCCGATAATGCGTCCGTCGGAGAGGTTTATAAGGGGGGCGCCCGTGGAGCCGTCATGAACCAGCGTGTCAAAGAGAAAAATCCCGGTTTCGGTTTTGCTCAGGATTTTTCCCGCAATTATCGCCTGCTTGATTACCTGGGTGTATATCCGGTAATAGCCGAAAGGATATCCTATGCAGGCAACTGCACTTCCCGGCAGAACTGTTTCAGGCGATCCCATAACGTGGTCCGGCATTGTGACCTCTATTTTCTGTCCGAATTTTAACAATGCAAGATCCCGCCATCTGTCGACCTGCCTTATTTGGACTGCTATGGGTGACACGGATTCTTCCCGCACCGGGATAAAACCGGTGTTTTCATTCATTGGCACAACCATAAGATCCGTCATTCCGGTAATTGCGTGAGCCGCTGTCAGCAGGTAGCCCGACGGATGTATCAGAAAGGCGGTCCCCCTGAAGGCAACTTCCTGGTCTTCCCTGGTAAAGAGCATCATGGTTGCGCCGCGGTACTGCAGGTATATGTTTTGCAGCATTGCAGGACCTCTTTTTATTTAATCCATTGTTCGATTTTTTCGGGATGGTTTCTAATCCATCTGAGCGCTTTTTCATACGGATAACGCCCCTGATCTTCCTGGATCCACAGCATCAACTGCCCCAGGTCCTCTGGCTCCCAGCGGAAGCTGTCGAGAATTGCAAACGCCCCGGGCATGTCTTGTTTAAGTCCTTGACGGACAATTGTGGCAATGTGGGCATCACTGTCATCAAAGATCCCCTTGGGATCGTCGAGAAATTTTAGCTCCCAGCGTGCAAACATCCAGTGCGGGATCCATCCCGTTACCACGATCCATTTCTGATGCCTTATTGCATGGGACAGTTCAGCCAGCATTGAGACCTCGCTTCCTTCCACCAGGCGGAAGTCGTTTTCAAGGCCGTATGCCTCCATTGCCTCCCTGGTTTTTTTCATTATCCCGGCCTCGGGTTCTATACCGATGATGTGGTTATTGAATTTATCTGCATTCTCCTTTAATTCTTCTATGGAATCCACTGTGATATAAGGCTTGTTGCGTATGCCGGTGCCGGCGCTTAGTCTGCCGACGGTTATATCGGGCACCACCAGGCCTGTTTTTGTTCCCTCAAAGTTTGGACCTAGGTTAACCACCCTGTCTTTGTATTTTTTATAATAGTGGGCATGGGTGTCTGGAAGCCAGGCAGAAAGCATGGCATCGGCTTTTTTTTCAGCAACCGCCTGCCACATTTCGTCAGCCTCGGTTTCTATAAGCTCGCATTTGAGATCTGTTTTTTGTTCAAATATTGCCTTGACAAGGTTTGCCGAGGCTATGGATGAAGACCAGTCCGTGTGGACGATTCTTATGGAATTTTGATTTTGGGAGGGTTCACAGCCTGCCTCGGGAGTGCCTGCCAGGTATATAATGCATGCCGCCACCGTCAATGCAATGCTGATTTTATGTTTCATGCTTTTTCTCCCCGATTTTTTCAATCGTTTTTATGTTTAAAATCTTTACCAGAGCCTTTTGCGTCCGAATGTCTTGTCGAGCGGCGGTC
>JBKHFD010000137.1:0-2892 GCA_046540355.1 Desulfobacterales bacterium | reverse complement strand
CCGATCTTTTAAGGATTGTCACAGAAAACATACTTGATCTGGTTTCTGTGACAGACCTTGAAGGAAACATTGAATTTGCAAGCAAATCACATGAAATTTTCGGCTATGATCCGGAAATCCTTGCCGGAAAAAACGCGATGGATATCGTGCACCCTGAAGATCTGCCCCGCGTACAGGAAGCATTCAATGAACTTGTTTCATTAGGTGAACCCAATAGAATCGAGTATAGAGTCAGATGCAGTGATGGATCTTACCTCTGGGTTGAAACAAGGGGAACCGTATTAAGGGATAAAAACAATAATCTTCAGGGGGTTGTATTCAGCTCAAGGGATATCACTGAGCGCAGGCAGAAAGAACAGCAACTGCGCGAAAGCAAAGAAGAAGTCATACAAAAGGAAAGGCATTACCGTCTGCTCTTTGAGCAGTCCCCCCTGGGTGTTTTTCATGTGGATGAAAACGGGGTCATTGTTTCATGCAACGATAATTTTATCAAAATTATCGGCTCTTCCCGCAAGGCTCTGGTCGGCCTGGACATGAAAAAACTTCCCGATCAAAAACTCGTCCGGGAAATGCACAAGGCCCTGGCAGGCGAAAATGGTTTTTACAAAAATACTTACCATTCAGTGACGGCAAATAAATCGACTCCGGTAAAGGTTTACTTTTCTCCCCTGACGAGTGAAGACGGCACTGTTATAGGCTGTACCGGCATTGTGGAGGATATTACGGAACAAACACAATCCGAACAAGCCCTGCGCCGGTCCGAGAATTACTACCGAGCCATATTCGAGACCTCTGGTTCGGCAATGTTTATCATTGAAGAAGACACAACCATTTCCAATGTCAACTCCAACTTTGAAAAATTGTCAGGGTATTCAAGGTCCGAGGTCGAGGGTAAAAAGTCCTGGACGGAATTCGTGCATCCCGATGATGTGGCGTGGATGAAGAAAAACCATTATTTGCGGCGGGCTGATCCGTGTGCTGCCCCTTTTAATTATGAGTTCCGCTTCTTTGTCCGCAGTGGGGGGCTGCGCCACGCCTATCTCAGCATCGGCATGATTGCCGGCACTCAAAAAAGCATGGTTTCTCTTATAGATATCACCGAGAGCAAAAAAATAGAGAATGCACTGCGGGAAAGCGAGAAGCGTTTCAGAACCGTGCTTGAAAACCTGCCCGGCGGTATCTTTGCCCATGATTTAGATGGGCGGATATTAATCGTTAACGATCAGGCATGCAAAAATACAGGATATTCAAGGGAGGAATTACTGCAAATGTCTGTTTGGGAAATTGATCCCTATGCCGCCTCCCGCCACGACCAGGAGCGATTGTGGCACAAACTTGAAATCGGGGAGTCTGAGACAATCGAATCCATTCACATCAGAAAGGACAACACCCGATACCCTGTTGAAATTCATTTAACCGGAATCATTCTGGATGGACAGCCCGCTATTTTACCTGTTGCTTTTGATATAACCGAGCGTAAGCAGGCTGAAACAGAACAGGAAAAACTAAAGACCCAGCTTACCCAGGCCCAGAAAATGGAGTCAGTTGGGCGCCTGGCAGGCGGTGTGGCCCATGATTTCAATAACATGCTTTCCATTATCAACGGCTATGCGGAGATAACCATTGAAATGCTTGATCCCAACGACCCGGCCCTGGAAAATATTCAGGAAATATACAACGCAGGCACGCGTTCGGCAGGCATTGTGCGGCAATTGCTGGCATTTGCCCGCCAGCAGACGATCAGCCCGATAGAGCTGGATTTAAATGATACAATTTCGGACATTCTAAAGATGCTCCAGAGGTTGATCGGCGAGGATATTGAGCTCGCATTTCATCCCGGAAACGATCTCTGGCCCGTAAAAATAGATCCTTCCCAGGTTCACCAGGTGCTGGCAAATCTTGCGGTAAACGCACGTGACGCAATTTCCGATGTGGGGAAATTAACAATAGAAACAAAAAACGTTATCTGTGGCGAGGATTATTGTAAAAAGTATGCATACTTTATACCCGGGCAATATGTGATGATGGCGGTAAGCGACAACGGCTGCGGAATGCAGCAGCAGGTAAAAGACAACCTGTTTGAGCCGTTTTTTACTACCAAGGATATCGGCAAAGGAACAGGCCTCGGACTGTCAACAATTTACGGCATTGTGAAACAGAATGACGGCTTTATAAATGTTTACAGCGAGCCCGGTGCAGGGACAACGTTTAAAATATATCTGCCCTGCTGCCAGCCGCAGGAATCCGCACCTGCCTATACCCGGGAACCCGCGGAGCAATTGCCCGCCGGATCTGAGACCATCCTGCTGGTTGAAGACGAACCGGCAATTTTAAAGATGGGAAAAGACATGCTGAGCCGGCTGGGCTATACCGTGCTTGGCGCTGACAACCCGCAGGACGCTTTGCAGATTACTGAAAAATATGAGGGCACCATAGACCTGCTTATAACAGACGTGGTCATGCCTGAGATGAACGGCCGCGACTTGTCCGATGAGCTTACCGCCCGCAACCCAGAACTTAAAACCCTTTTCATGTCAGGTTATACCGCAGACGCCATTGCACACCACGGCGTTCTCAACCAGGGCGTGTACTTTATTGAAAAACCATTTACAATTGAGGATCTGGCTGTAAAAGTCCGCAGTATTTTTGAGCAGCAATAGGGTTCTTGCCACGCATTTTGCCCAACCCATGCCCGCCCCCCGGGATCAAACCTGCAGTGTGCAGATCCATGTCAGACAGGCTGCAAATAAAGGCTCGCCAACTATCGGCCGATCTTCAGGATACCCCCTGAAAACTTGATGCTCTCGTAAAAAGTCTGATTTTCGATGGCGCCGTATAAAGTTCAAGATCAAGGCTTGCGCAATTTCGAAGAATGCAGCGTACTTAGCCGTA
>JBKHFD010000136.1:0-2967 GCA_046540355.1 Desulfobacterales bacterium | reverse complement strand
AGATCATTAACAATTGACCGTACGTGAAATTCTTCAGAAATTGCGCGCAACGCAGATATTTACCTTTTTACGGCGCCATCAACATTGATGGACTTGTAAAAAGTCGTTTTGCGACGGCAAAGTAAAAAGTTCAAGATCAAGGCGCGCAAAATCCAGAGGAATGCAGCGTACTTATCGTACGTGAAATTCCGAGGGATGAAGCGCAACGCAGATATTGGACTTTTTACTTTGCCGTCAACATTGTCTTTGAAAAAGTCTTCTGCTATAGGTAAATATCATGGAACCGCATATTAAGGACAGAATTGAGAAACTAAAAAGCTTGTTTGCGGATGCGAAGATTGACGCCCTGCTTGTCCAGACCGGGGAAAACCGGCGTTATCTTTCCGGGTTTACGGGCGAGGACACGGGTTTTAACGAATCCGCCGGAGTACTTCTCATATCCGGGAGCAGTCTTGTGCTGGCCACTGACTCGCGTTATGAACTCCAGGCAAAAAACGAGGCTGCGGACTTTGAAGTTGTCTGCTACAAAAAAGGGCTTGCAAAAGAGCTTCCGGAAATCATTGGAAATCTCGGCACAAAAAGGCTCGGCTTTGAGCCCGGCCGAATGACCTGTGAGCAATATGACGCGATCAGCGAACAATTGTCTGAGGGCAAATCCGAAGCTGAGCTTGTAAAAACACGGGATCTTACAGAAAGCCTGCGCCGATGCAAGGAAGATGAAGAGATTGAAAAGATCCGCAAGTCCCTTCATCTTGCGGAATCTGCATTTTCAGGATTTCTTGAAAATGTCGCTCCGGGCATGACAGAAGCCAAAGCTGCCTGGGAGATTGAAAAGAGTATGCGCGAGGCAGGTGCTGAATCTGTCTCTTTCCCGGTAATCTCCGCGTTCGGGTCAAATGCCGCCCTGCCCCATGCAATCCCGTCGCAGGATGCCGTAAAAAAAGGCATTCCCCTTTTGTTTGACTGGGGAGCAAAGCTGTCCGGTTATTGCAGCGATATTTCGCGCACAATAATCCTCGGAAAACCTGATGCGGATTTTTTAAAAATTTTCAATGCGGTATACGAAGCCCAGCAAAAGGCTATAGAAGCCGTTCGCCCGGGCGCCTGGACAAAAGACATTGATGCTGCGGCCCGCAATTACCTGCATGAAAAGGGTCTGGCCGAATATTTCGGCCACGGCCTGGGGCACGGAGTCGGGCTTGCAATCCATGAGTCCCCTTCCCTGAGCCCTGTTGATGAAAGAAACATGCAGATCGAGGAAAACATGGTCTTCACCGTGGAGCCCGGGGTTTATCTGCCCCACCGGGGCGGGGTCCGCCTTGAAAACATGGTTGCTGTGCGCTCTTATGGCGCGGAAGTATTAAACAGCCTGGAGGTAAAACTCTGATAAGAGATAAATGGGCGAAATATCCGAGCTGATAGATCAGTATACCAGTTATCTTACAGTGGAAAAAGGGCTTTCCCCTGCCACCATTGAATCCTATGGATCCGATCTTGCAAGATTTCAAAGGTTTCTTGGGGGAAACAAAATAAAGCGGATCCAGGAGGTGGATACCGCCTCTGTCCTGAAATATCTTTTAAGGCTCCGGGACGACGGACTGGGCATACGCTCCAGGACCAGACACCTTGTAACCCTGCGCGGTTTTTTCGGGTTCCTGGTGCAGGAAAAATACATTTCAACAGATCCCGCCCGGCTGATCGATCTCCCGAAATCCGGCCTTAAACTGCCTGACGTGCTTTCTGTTACTGAAATCACCCGCCTTCTTGAAGCACCTGATACAAGCCGTTATAAAGGTATGCGCGATGCAGCCATGCTTGAGCTTTTATATGCCGCTGGCCTGCGGGTAAGCGAACTTGTTTTTCTAAAGCTGCAGGACATAAACCTTGAGGCGGGCTTTGTGCGGGTATTTGGAAAAGGTTCAAAGGAGCGCCTCGTGCCCATAGGAGAGCATGCAAAACAGAAACTCGGCCTGTATATAAAGACAGCCAGGCCCGCTCTGTTAAAGAAACTGACTTCACCTTTTCTGTTTTTCGGCCGCGCGGGCCGCCCCATGACCCGCCAGGGCTTCTGGAAAATCGTAAAACACTATGCCCTTGCAGCCGGATGCGACAAAAAGGTAACCCCCCACACCTTCCGCCACTCCTTTGCAAGCCATCTTCTCGAAGGCGGCGCAGACCTTCGCGCCGTGCAGATGATGCTCGGACATGCAGACATCTCAACCACCCAGATCTATACCCATGTCACCCGCGATCACATGAAACACATGCATGAAAAGTATCATCCGAGAGGATGACAGTTTCTTTAACAAAAACGGTTGACAGGCTTCCATAGGCGTTGTACTCTTAGTTGTACAATAATTCGAAACATAGGAGAATCTGTCATGAAAGCCATTCCTTATTCCATTGCACGACAAAACCTTGCCAAAACAATGGAACAGATTTGTGAAGATCATTTCCCGGTTATCATTACCCGCAAAAACAATAGTTCAGTGGTTATGATGTCGCTCGAAGACTATGAGGCGCTGGAGGAAACAGCCTATCTTTTGCGTTCCCCTGAGAATGCAAGACGGTTATTTGAATCTGTGGCTGAACTTGAGCATGGCCGCGGCACCGAAAGGGAGCTTATTGAGTGAAGCTGATTTTTTCTGAAAATGCATGGGAAGATTACCTGTACTGGCAAAAAAACAATAAACAAATTCTTAAAAGAGTCAACAAACTGATCAGGGACAGCCTGCGCGACCCTTTTTCAGGTATTGGAAAGCCGGAACCATTGAAACACGCCCTGGCCGGCTATTGGTCGCGTCGAATCAACGAAGAGCACAGGTACGTTTATAAGCCCCTGAAAAACGCTATTCTTATTATTCAACTGCGCTATCATTATTAAACCGACAAGTAATCTATGAAGTAACGGGCAATAAAGCCCGCCGGCAGACAAGAGGAGGAGAAAAAAAACTGCCTGCCGGCGGG
>JBKHFD010000135.1:0-3005 GCA_046540355.1 Desulfobacterales bacterium | reverse complement strand
CGTACACGGTATCCTTATGAGCACTTTCCTTTCTGTGGATTCGTCGATGCTTGGTTTTATCCGCAACGGGGGCCGGACCAAGAAACAGGCAACATACTCCTTGTCCTCACCGGCGCAGCAGAGGAAGATGTCTTTGGCTGCCCTGCGCATGCCCACATAGAAATGACCTCATTGCTTCTGATTTTCTTCCCAATTCTTAAGTTCTTTGGCAAACCTTGTTTCTTCCGGCATCAAGGAAACAGCTTTTTTATACGCATTTGTCACTTCACTTTTGGGTTCCCTGAGCCATTTTTTAACTCTGGCTAAGTCACGCCAAGCCCAAGCATGTCTGGCATTATCCGCTTCTAGCTGCAGAACCCGCTCAAGAAGTTCCCTGGCTTCCTGCAGCAGCCTGCGGTTGGTGTCCCTTCGGAATTTGCCCCTCCTCCCATGAAGGGTTTTCTGGGCCAGCTTTATCTTGGTCTGGGCAAATTCATGTAGAGCCCTGGGATCTCCCCAAAGGACATCACTGGCACGTTCAAAATATTTGTGGGCTACTTCCTGCCTGCCGAGACGCCGAGCCAGGATTGCAGCATCGCTTGCATCCGACGCACTCATGACGGTGGGCAACTCATCAAGCATTTTTCGAGCTTCTTCTGTTTTGCCCGCCTCAAAGAGGACATTCATCATACTGTTGGCAACGTGCGAAAAAAAACTCAAGGGCGCATTGGCCTGAAATTCCCTGTAAAGCCCCTTTGCCCGGGAGAGGCTGCCTATTTCCCCGTAAAGCCTGATCAGCTCCGAAGCCAATGTGGCGGAAACCGGATTTGAACTCCACGCCTCTTCCAGTAGCGCCAAAGCTCCCTGCCTGTCTCCCAGTGCTATAAGATGGCCCGCGTTGCGCAGGGCGGAAATCGCCAAATATTCCGGATGTGCAGGCAGTATAGCCCGGAAATAGGTCCGTTCCGTATCAAAATCAAAACTCGGCTCAGGCGAACCGTTATCCCGCATGGCCTTGAACAGTTTGGGCAATCCCGTGCCTCTGCCTTCTGCCATTCGCAATTCCTTGAGAATTTCCCCTATCCTTCTGTTTCTTGCCGGTACAGGCGGCAGTGGCACATCCGGCCTAAAATGTTTGGGCTCTAATCCATGCACAGGCCCGGGATAACTGATTATTTCCATTCTGTCCGAATAAAGATATATCTTTACCGGTTCATACTGGTTTTCGTAACTACGATGATACACCGCGTTCACAACAGCTTCCCGTAAAGCCTGGATGGGATAGCTTACCCAGCCCTTGACCCGGGCATGCCTGACCTCTTTTTCCAGGTGCCAGTGGGACAGGTTTTCTAGGTATTGGAGACAGGCCCGGACCTGTTCATGCAGCCCTCCCCGAAATATCCTTTCCTCGATAACGTTTCCCGATGTATCATCAGAAAAGTGCACCACTTCGATCCTTGCGCATGGAAACCAGCGTTCCGGCTCGTCAGAAAACATCATCAGACCGATGTTCAGTGGAACATCATGGTCATTCACAGGCGCAGCGACCCTCATCTTGCGATACAGCTCCCTGGTATTTTTTTCATCAATCAGGGAACTCCTGACCTCATGGAGAAATTCCCGAACCTTGGATTCCCGCAAATCTTCGATCCTGGCGTTGATTTCCCGACGGTCATCAAAGGGGACATTGGCGGTCATATGCAAAAGATTTTGCAGGACTCCATTGGCCTGTGCATCCACGGATTCGGATCCCAGACGTACAAAATACCTGTACTCGCCCTTCTTAGGTCCACCAGGAGCTCTGTGGGGGCGAGTATCGCTTCCCGGCGCCCAAACTACCAGTATATGCCTGTCCTGAACCTTTTCCGGTGAAATGATAGGTTGATACGGAGGATCGATACGGTTGCATTTTCCCCGGATCCATTTCTGGATGCTGTCAATCATTTCCGGATCAAGCCCCTTTGGAGGCAACAGGGCCTGACCGTCCGTTTCAGCCACGCCGATTATGACGTATCCTCCATTCAAGTTGTGCAGGTCGTTGGCAAAAGCACAGATAGTTTTGAGAACCTGGTACCCTGTGGGCTCGCTCCAGCTTGCCTTAAATTCCACCCTTGAGGATTCAATGCCCTGCAAATATAATAAATCTTCTATATTTATCGGCAGCATTTATACGTATCCGGTCTTGGTTTGAAATGATTTGATATCGGGGAATAAAGCGTTGCCGCAAACAAAATACTGGTCATAGCTATCCGGATTTTAAAAATAATCCGGCTGCTATGGTCTCGGTCCATATCTTTTCCTGTTTTATCCCTTTCTGGATGTAATCCTCCACCCCGACTCTGCCTGGCACAAGCTGCAGGGCCCGGGGAACAGCTTCACGATCATGATTGCTGTAAACCAAAAGATGAATGTGGTTTGAAGTCACAGTATAGTTCAGCACCTCCAGGTCGTATCGCTTTCGGGCTTCAAAAAGCCATCTGATACAAGCCCTGCGATCTCTGGCAAATTTTAGCAAAAATTCCTTTTTATGGCATCTGTGCGTAATATGCCACACGTGGTCCGGTAAAAAATATCTGTCGGCTCTGGGCATAATTGCTTACTTCGTAATTTTTTACACTGAAAATGCCTTTCTAAGACAATTTGAAGGGCCTGCAAATCAACTTTAGTCAATCAATCCAGAAAATTGTGCGGGTCCGACCCCAGCAAACACCAGCGGTTCCAGGGAGAAGGCCGAGTCCACCCCGCCGTCTGCCCGGCTCAAGGTAAAGTGTTTTTCAATGACTGTTGCGCCCAGAGCCACTGAAGCCACCGCCGCGCCATTGCCAAGGGTGTGGTCAGACAAACCTACTTCGCAGTCAAACAACTCCCGCATGTGGGGGATGGTCATGAGATTGGTGTTCTCCGGAGTGGCCGGGTATGTGCTGGTGCATTTGAGGAGAACAATATCATGGCAGCCATTCTCCCTGGCCGGGCGCACGGTTTCATCCAGTTCGGCAATCGAGACCATACCCATAGTTCTCAGAAAA
>JBKHFD010000134.1:0-3102 GCA_046540355.1 Desulfobacterales bacterium | reverse complement strand
GGGGTGCGGCTTCTAATGGAGGCAATTGAGAAATTGTGATGGCAAAGTAAAAAGTCCAATATCTGCGTTGCGCTGCATCCGTGCGGAATTTCACGTACGATTAAGTACCCTGCATTCCTTGGGATTTGCGCGCCCTTGATCTTGAACTTTTTACTTTGCCATCACAAAATTGTTTTTTACTAAACTGTTAATGATTGCCGGAAAACAGGAAAATAACGAATGGAAAAAATACTTGTTACGGGCGCGGCGGGTTTTATAGGCTTTCATCTGGCAGCCAGGCTGGCCGATGAAGGAAGGAAGGTTACGGGCATTGACAATCTTAACCCTTATTATGACGTGGAGCTGAAAAAGGCCCGTCTTGCCGAGCTTGAAAAAAAACCGGGGTTTGAGTTCCAAAGGCTTGATCTCTGCGACAGGGATGCCTTAAATGACCTGTTTAAAAAAGAACGCTTTGATGTTGCGGTAAACATGGCAGCCCAGGCAGGGGTGCGCTACTCGCTTGAAAATCCCCATGCTTATGTTGACTCCAATATTTCCGGATTTGTCAACCTGCTTGAGTGCTGCCGTCATAATGAAGTTTCCCATCTTGTGTTTGCCTCTTCGAGTTCAGTGTACGGTGCGAATACGAAAATGCCGTTTTCAGTCCATGACAACGTGGATCATCCCGTATCTCTGTATGCGGCCTCAAAAAAGGCAAACGAGCTTATGGCCCATACATACAGCCATCTTTACGGCCTGCCGTGCACCGGGCTGAGATTTTTCACTGTTTACGGGCCGTGGGGGCGGCCGGACATGGCTCTTTTCCTGTTTACAAAGGCCATTTTAAACGATGAGCCTATAAAGGTTTTTAACCACGGGAAAATGAAACGGGATTTTACTTATATAGACGATATCATAGAGGGTGTTGTCAGGATCATAGACAAAAAGCCCGCCCCCGATCCTGACTGGAGCGGCAATAACCCTGATCCCGGGACTTCCTATGCCCCATACAGGATCTATAACATAGGAAACAACCGCTCTGAGCAGTTGATGCGTTTTATAGGAGTTATCGAGGAAGTCCTTGGTAAAGAGGCCAGAAAGCAATTCACGGATCTTCAACCCGGAGACGTACCTGCAACATATGCGGATATAGACGATCTCTACGATGCAGTGGGCTTTAGGCCCGTAACCCCAATTGAAACGGGCATCCGTCGGTTTGTGGACTGGTACAGGCAGTATTACGGAGTGTAAGACAGGCTGTCTTGAAGTATGCAGAAGGCACTGATTTTAATAGGAATCACAATTGTTGTAATCGGAATCCTCTGGCCGTGGCTCGTAAAGCTTCCCATAGGGCGCCTGCCCGGAGACATCATAATAGATCGTCCGGGAATGAAGGTCTATATACCGATTACAACGATGATCCTGGCAAGCATTATCATCTCGGTGATAATGTGGATACTTCGGAAATAGAAAAGGGACTGATCTGTTTTAGCTTTTTGTCAAAAACAGATCGCCCCTTTTTCCCGGATGGTGGTACGCCCGGCAGGATTCGAACCTGCGACTTTCAGCTCCGGAGGCTGACGCTCTATCCCCTGAGCTACGGGCGCATAATTTAAAAATCCTAAAGTATATGCCCTGACAAGTCAAGGGTGAATCGTAAATTTCGGAAGAAAAGGCATTTACACAGCTTCAGGCACGGGCGTGCCTTCGAGCGCTGCCTTTGCCTCTCCCACCACGTAAAGCGAGCCTGCAATACAGACTATATCGTTTTCGCTTGTTGTTTCCATTGCCCGGGATACCGCCTCGGCCACATCCTCGATAATTTCTGCCTGATCGGTCATTTGCCGTACCGCTTTTGCAAGCCTGGCTGCGGGCAGACTGCGCTCTATTTTCGGGCGGGTTATAATAATTTTGTGGCACAGGGGTACCAAAGATTTCAGCATGGCCCTGTAGGGTTTGTCATCAAGAATACCTATAACCAGGGTGATTTTCTGCTTTTCTGTATAATCTTCCAGAAAAGCGGCAAGCCTGCGGGCCGCGATCAGGTTGTGGGCGCCGTCTATGATTACCTCGGGACAGGTGTCCAAGACTTCCAGGCGGCCCGGCCAGTTTACGTTTTCCATGCCCTTTTTTACGGATTCAAGATTAATAGATACCCCCTGTCTAATTAATATCTCGCAGGAGGCAAGAACCAGGGCGGCATTGTCGAGCTGGTGGATGCCGCGCAGAGAAGACTGCATATCCGGCCATTTGTGGTCAATGCCGTGGTAGGTAAACTTAAAGTCCCTGTCTTCTGCTTTCCGGCGCCTTACCCTGAAATCCCTGCCGCGTCTGAGAAGCGGGGCGTTTTTTTCTTTTGCGATTCTTTCCGTCGTTTCTATGGCGGACTTCTGGTGAACCCCTGTTACAACGGGAGTTCCATGCTTTATTATACCGCCTTTTTCAGCAGCTATCTGCGCTATTGTGTCTCCGAGATAAGCCCTGTGCTCAAGGGAAATGTTTGAAATGATGCATAAGTCAGGGTTTAAAATGTTGGTCGCGTCAAGGCGCCCGCCCATACCGGTTTCCATAACCGCCCAGTCGATTTTCTCCCTGGAAAACGAATACAGGGCCATTGCGGTTGAATATTCGAAAAACGTGGGTTCACGGTCTTTCGGAGCCGCCGCCTTTACAGCCTCGTATGCTTCAACCACGCCCTTGTCGGATATCTGTTTGTTGTTAATGCATATGCGTTCATTGAAACGCACCAGGTGCGGGGAAGTAAAAAGGCCCACGCGGTAGCCCGAGGCCTGCAGTATGGCTGCAAGAGCCGAGGCAATGGAACCTTTCCCGTTGGTGCCTGCAACGTGAATGCAGGAAAAATTTTTCTCAGGATGTCCAAGACCTTCAAGCATTGCCCCGATGATATCCAGGCCCAGCTTTATCCCGAATCTGCGCAGCCCGAACATTTCGGCAAGGCACTTTTCATAGGAGCTCTGACTCATGGGTTGTACCCGCTAATAAAGAAGTTGCATAAAAAACCCGGCGGCAATCAGAGCCGGCCGGGTCTTTTATTAGATATTGCTGCTTTTTTTGCTCCTGAATTTACAGGGCATCAGGATCTGCGGTTCCGCATGCGCTTCT
>JBKHFD010000133.1:0-3156 GCA_046540355.1 Desulfobacterales bacterium | reverse complement strand
GCACTTGAACTCAGCTCTGCGCTTCCCGCTCCCTGGCCTCCTTTTTGGCCTTCCTGGCCTCCGCCCACACTTTGTCCGGCCTTTACAGCCGCCCCGCTTGCGTGCGGAGTCGGGGCTGCTATGGCGGCTCCGCCTACAATCGACCTCTTGGATTCTGAAACGTCTGCGCCTTCACCCATCTTCGAGACGCCTACGCCGCCCATCCAGTCCGCTATGCGATCCGGCAGGATGAAGACCAGGTGAAAGGATTTGTGGGTCAGTATAACGATTATGACCGATCCGAGAAAAATTCCCGCGACCATGGTTATCGGGCCGGCAAAGTTTTCGTTGCTGCTTAGTCCGTGGAAAAAGATGGAAAACATATCCCCTGCATAACTGATTACGTGCATCATCAGCATGGCGAAGAAAAAGCCGACCACCATCAATACTGGGCGCAAGAGAATTTGCGCAAAGATCACATATCCTTGTGCCCCTTTATCTCCAGCTATCCCCTCACCGTCGGGCGAAGCGTGCATGGCCGCCCAGATGGGGGCCGCAACCATTGCTTCCAGCACCATGATTATCCAGCCGAAAAGCGAAATCATCCAGATGATAAAGGGCACTGACGGTAAGTAATAGGCCAGGGTGAAGCCAAGCAAAAACAACGGCGCGATTGTAAACAGCATAACCGTAGTGACTACCCGGGCAGCGGAACCATTGAGCACTGAGCTTATGGCCTCGCCTATCCAGGGTATATTGCTAGCAGCATCGCCCCCGAGCAATATCCCGGTTAGCGCAGCGATGGTCCCGTACATGAGGTTCATCAGGGCATGCCCCCACCATGACAGGGCGGAGATGGGGTCCGTGTGCGAAATCGACGTAATGAAAGTATCGGTGAGCCACTTAAAGGGCTTGCTGAGCAACCCCCAGACTTTTTTCCAGAGATCGCCGGCGTCAACCAGGTTGGTATCCGATTCGGCAATGCGCCCGTCTCCCATTTCCGCGGTCTCTCTGGCATATTCAACGTCTACGTCGCGAAAATAGCTGTTTATCGCTTCCAGGTTGGTTTCGATTTCATTGAATTCGGACACAACCTGCTTTTTTAGCAGTATCTTGTTGTAGTCGTCCGTGGACACATGGGCATTAATCTGGTCCTGCAGGGCGGTGCTGAACCTGCTCATGGTCCAGTAATACGACCCGAGCACTGCAAAACCCTCTTTTGCTATCTGGTCCGTGAAACGATCGAGTTCCTGCCGCAACTCGGGGTTTTCCGCGTCGATCATCTGCTGGGCAGCATTCATAATGGTCCGGCCGTAATTGTCTATGTTTAGCGCCACTTCCTGGTGAGAAGGCGGGGCTGTATCTTCGCCAAAGAGTTCTTCGACCTTGAGGCTTGCCACCTCTTCCATCTGAATCAGTAAATTTTCAACAGCAGTCTGTCGCGCTTCGCAAAGCGCCGAGTCACCCTCCTTACACCTGACCGTAATGCCGCCCATCACATTTTCGGAAAAAGGCTCCGGGTTTCGGAAATTGTATTCTATTCTTGCATACCCCTTCGTCCTCCTTGCTCGCTTTTTAAGAGTAGAGGCTAACTGTTTATAAGGCCGGAAGACCTCCTTGTCGTAACCGGACACCAAGGAATTATTTTTCTGAAACCAATACTGATGATACTGAATCAAGTAATTGTTCAGCGCGACCTCGGCTATCTCATCACCTGAATCACCCAGGTTTTCCGGCACATCAGCCACGATCTGCCCCTGGTTTTCGCTGATATACTCCATACCCGCATCGACGGCCATGTTCGCAAACTGGATGGAAAAGCCGACAAAGCACAGCACAACCCCCTGCACAAAGTTAAGCGCCGTGGCCCAGGGAATCGGTGCAAGTAAAGAAATCGAAAGCACCGAGCGCACAGGAACCCATATTGAGTGCAGCCGCCGGCCCAGGGGCGTGCCTTCGTGCGCGGACCCCACAAAAGCATGGCTGACGACATACAGCAGTATAAGGGATACGGCTACCACCATGACCACATTGAAAACATGCAGTGCGGGGATAATGAGCGAGGCGTCACCGCTGATTTCCTGGCCCGACCACAGGATTTCCCACCACTCTTCACCGAATAGCTCTGACAACATCTCGGCTGCTTTATCCTGCGGCCCCGGCCCCGGGCCTTGGTCGAGAACTTCTCTTACCTCTTCTTCGCGTGTTGGCATTGCTTACTCCCCTTTATTAAACAAACCGAACAGGTATTCCTTGAATGTAAGGTATTTTTGTCTTGAAAGGATCAAAAACCAGTGATGGCGCAAAAGAAGCTGAAGGAACGCCGCCGCGCCCACCAGGGTTCCGAGAATAGCCGCCGTGATGCTGTAATCTGGGCTAAAAAGCTTGTAAGCAAGGTTGGAAAAACCCAGAACGGTCAGAAGCAGATACGCGATTATCTCAAGCAGCAGCATTTTTTTCAGGTATGACACCTTTTCGCGCGGAATCTGCCACCTGTCCAGCAGTTCATCAAACGTCAGGGCTTTTAACTCGTGCGGGTCCTCGCCCCCGGTCGCCTGCTGCTTAATGGTTTCCGGGAAGGTGCGAATCAGGGACCAGCCCGCCTTGTGAGCCTTGGTCCCAAATCCCGCTTTGAACGTCCGGACAGCCTTTTCTTTTTTTGAAAGCTTCTGTTTGTCTTTTTTAAATAGCATATTTTTTTACCCTCCTATCCCCTATGCGCAAATGGTTTGTAACAAGGGGTAATTTCTCATAATTCCGGCATGTTTAATGTTTAACCTTTGCCAGAAAAAAAATTAGGGACGGAGGTGGATACCGGAAGCAGCGGTGAAAACCCTGCAGCGGGTGTACCTGGGAGAATAATGGCAGGGCTTTTACCGCTGCCTCCACGATGCTCTTTTGTTTTTAAAAATACCCTCTCAGGCGGCCAGATTCGTTCGAGATTGGACGATCTCGGTTTTCATAATGCAATCGGGCGCGGTTTTTATTTCGCGTTTCTGCGGCCCTGAAAATTGTTTTTCACCTTATTTTCTGTGCGATTTCTTCTATCAGCCGGTCGAGTATGTCCGAATTGTCTTCCTCAACCCCTTTTGTCTCGGCTTCCTGCCGGCGTTTTTCCACTTCCTGCTTTATCCCGCCCGGGAAAAGCTCGGCCAGCGTGGACAGCACCAGTTTTAT
>JBKHFD010000132.1:0-3194 GCA_046540355.1 Desulfobacterales bacterium | reverse complement strand
CCGTAAACCCTTATTTTTCTGGTAGGCGGTACTGGATTTGAACCAGTGACTTCTACCGTGTGAGGGTAGCACTCTCCCGCTGAGTTAACCGCCCGTAGTTGAAACATAAAATAAGGGGTGGAGGCGGGGCAAGTCAAGTATTATTTTTCTCTTCAGCAGGGTTGATCTCCTTGGGTGCGGGAAGATCTTTTAAATCCTTTAAATCAAAGAGTTCCAGAAATCTTTTTGTTGTGCCGTAGACCAGGGGGCGGCCAGGGATTTCCCTTCTGCCAAGCACCCGGATCAGTTTTTTTTCAAGCAGAAAGCGGATGGTGTTGCCTGAGTTTACTCCGCGGATGTGCTCGATTTCGCTTCTTAAGACCGGCTGATGGTAGGCCACAATTGCAAGGGTTTCCATGGAGGCCCTGGTCAGTTTTGTGGGGCTGGGGGCAAGGAGTTTTTCAATCCATTGCCTGTATTCCGGCCTGGTTCTCAACTGGAATCCCCCTGCCACTTGATGAAGCAAGAATCCGCCGTTTCTTTGCAGGTATTCCCGCTCAAGGGACTCAAGAGCCCTGCGGATCTCCCCGGACTCAGCTTCGGGCAGCAGGTTTTTGAGCTGATCAACCGTAAGCGGATCTCCGGATACAAACAGCAGGCTTTCAATTATATTTTTCAGATCCTCCACAAAAAGCCCCTTATCTTGAAAAAAGCATCAGGCCGTTGTTGTCTTCGGACTGGGATATGCCTGCAAGGTTGAGTTTCACCACTTCAAGTATCGCAAGAAAAGCGGCGATGATTTCGCCCCTGTCCGAGCATTCGGCAGCCAGGTCCCGGAAGGACACGGTTTTTTGTTTTCCCAGAAGATCAATGATTTCCGTCATTTTTTCCTTAACCGATATTTTTTCAGGCGTGATTTCAAAGCCGGGATCCGGGTCCAGCCGGTCGATCATATCCTGGTAAAGCCCGATTAGTTCGTAAAGATCGGCTTCAAGCGGGGAGTCCCGCCTTAAAGATAAGGAAGCCGGGGAGCCTGTCTTCCGGGTGAATACGTGCTCGTTTAAGATGTTTCTTTTTCCAAGCTGCCCGGCCGCGGATTTCATGCGCATGTATTCCGCCAGCGGACCTGCAATAGCGTTTCTTGGGTCGTCTTCTTCTTCTGTTTCTTCTTCAGGATCAGGCAGAAGGATCCGCGATTTGATCTGGGCAAGGGTGGATGCCATGACCAGGAAGTCGGCTGCCACGTCTATTTCCATGTCCTGCATCCATTTGATGTATTCCAGGAACTGGTCGGTTATCAGGGCAATGGGGATATCGTATATGTCCACCTCGTTTTTTTTTATCAGGTGAACCAAAAGATCCATGGGCCCTTCAAATACGTTTTCAAGCTTTACCTGGTATGCGGAACTGTCCATTTACCCCCTGAACCTTCTTGTTCCTTATTCCCTTGCCCCTTGGCCCTTGCACCTTGTACCTTTCACCTTGCCCCTTGCCTTTATATCTTTATCGCAGCCCGCACCTCCTCAAGGGTCTGTTCGGCCACCCGGCGCGCCTTGTCAGATCCCTCCTGCATTACCTGCTCCACTTCGTCTGTATGGTTTTTGTAATACTCGATTTTTTCCCGGATCGGGGCAAGAAATTCTGCAAGGTGTCCGGCCATCTTCTTCTTACAGTCCACGCATCCTATCTCCGCGCTGCGGCAGGCGGGTTCTATTTCTGCGGCAAGGGACTGCGGAGAGTAAAGGCGGTGAAAAGTAAAAACATTGCATATGGAGGGGTCTCCGGGGTCTTTCCTTCTCATCCGCCGGGGATCGGTGATCATCTGGGAGACTTTGCTGTGGATTTCTTCGGGCTGGTCAGACAGGAAAATCGCATTGTTATAGCTTTTGCTCATTTTTCTTCTGTCTGTTCCCAGGATTTTGCTTGTCTCCGTGAGAATAGTTTCGGGTTCCGGGAAGATCCGGCCGTAGAGGTGGTTGAAGCGCCTTGCGATTTCCCTGGTAAGCTCTATGTGCGGGGCCTGGTCTACTCCCACCGGTACCCCGCCGGCCTTGTATATAATTATGTCTGCAGCCTGGAGCACCGGGTATCCCAAAAATCCGAATGTTGACAGATCCTTGTTTTCAAGGGCCTCAATCTGCTCCTTATAGGTGGGGTTCCTTTCCAGCCACGGCACAGGGGTTATCATGGACAGCAGCAGGAAAAGCTCCGCATGCTGCTTAACCCAGGATTGGACGAACAGAACGTTTTTCTCGGGCGACAGGCCAGCGGCCAGCCAGTCTGTCATCATATTAAGGGCGTAGTTTCTTATGTTTCCGGGGTCTTCGTAGTCGCTTGTCAGAGCGTGCCAGTCTGCTATAAAGAAAAAGCATTCATACTGATCCTGCATGTTGATCCAGTTTTGAAGTGCTCCGTGCAGGTTTCCCAGATGAAGAGCCCCTGTGGGGCGCATTCCGCTTACGATTCGTTTTGCTTCAGCCATTGGTTTAAATCTCCGTATGTAATATGGGCCCGGGTTTTATTTTATCCGCCGGTCATTATTATAATCAGTGGTCTTATAATTTTAAGGAACAGTAGATCCAGTATGTCGGTCATTATCAGCAGTGCAAGCACTATCAGAATGCCGAATGGCCCGATGCTTTCATAGCTCTGCCTTGCTCCGGGCGGCAGAAGTACGGCCAGTATCCGGCTTCCGTCAAGGGGTGGAATGGGAATCAGGTTGAATATCGCAAGAACAACATTGATCAGACAAAATGCGTAAACAAGCTGGCTTACAAGCGCGCCCGGCACTGATGCTGTTAGTTGCGGAATCATTTGCAGTATCTGGTATAAAAAACCTGCTGCCGCGGCACATGCGAGGTTAACAACAATTCCCGCAGCAGATACTACGATGGTGCCCAGGCGCTGGTCTTTGAGATTGTAGAAATTTACAGGCACCGGCTTTGCATATCCGAATACAAACGGAGCCCCTGAAAAAATAAGCAGTCCCGGCAAAAGAACCGAACCGAAAGGATCCAGATGATTTACAGGATTTAAGCTTAGCCTGCCCGCAAACTTTGCTGTTGGATCTCCGAACTTTAGCGCTGCATAACCGTGGGCTACCTCATGGAGAGTCACTGCCATGAGAAGCGGAAGAATCAGGATAATTCCTCTAATTAATTGAGATTCCAATATTATTTCCCATTATTCGTGTTGACAAACTTGTAAAAAGCAAT
>JBKHFD010000131.1:0-3213 GCA_046540355.1 Desulfobacterales bacterium | reverse complement strand
TCAGATAAAAAAATCGATAGCCGCGGAGTTGAAACGGGAAGGCTATGACGTATTACCGATCAGAGAGGAATCCCTTAATTTTACAGCTCTGGATTCTGCTTACCTAGACCTTCTCGTCATCACTCTTTGTGCGAATGTAGCATAAACCTGGGATATGTTTTTGAGTTTTAAAGAACTCTTCTCTGATTTGCCGATGGTTGTTTACATGGGACGGTGCGGGCCCGGCCCGCTGAAATCAACAATAAGGGATTTTTTAGTCGGGCGTTAACCTGGGTCTGCGACATTAAATGTAAACCACCCATTTGTTTAAGGGATCAGTATGACTCTAAATTTAAAAGGCTGGCAAGATCTTATGCCCAAACGAACTATGGCGGAAAAGGTGCTTGGGCAGGCGTTGAAATACCTTGGAAAGGATACGGACAAAAACGCCAAGTATGTATTAAAGGCCGTGGACCATATAGCCACCGGAGAAAAACAGGAAATGGTCCGCGAATGGTTTCAACACTGGATGCGTGAAAACGGGCCCGGCAGGCAATTCCTGCAGCGGGTTGTGCAAAATACTCATCCCCGGGTACGGGAGCGCTACGTGGCCCGGATGGTAGCCGGCATGTTTTTCCGGGATCCGGATGCCCCCAGGCGGGCTGAGGAGAAATTCGGTATTCAGCCCCCGCCCGTGATGCTTAT
Source organism: Desulfobacterales bacterium (assembly GCA_046540355.1). Lineage (GTDB taxonomy): Bacteria > Desulfobacterota > Desulfobacteria > Desulfobacterales > Desulfosalsimonadaceae > Desulfosalsimonas. The sequence continues at coordinate 2,529 of JBKHFD010000131.1, read as the reverse complement.
TTCACCTTCGATGCGATGCAACTATCGCTGTGAAGGCTGTTATGCCGGAAGCTATGAGCGCAAAGACGATATGGACCCTGAGGTTTTTGACCGGGTCCTGACAGAAGCCGAGGAAATGGGGATAAATTTTATCACCATTCTTGGTGGAGAACCCTTTATTTACCCCCACCTTTTAGAGGTTCTCGAAAAGCATCCCAAACCTTTCTACCAGATCTATACCAACGCATCTTTGATAGATGAAAAAACCGCGGAGCGCTTAGTGAAGCTGGGTAATATAGCACCCCAGGTAAGCATCAACGGACCCAGGGAATTCACCGATGCAACCCGGGGCAAGGGGTCCTTTGATGCCTGCGTGCAAGCCATGGACAGGCTTTATGAAGCCGGATGCGCTTTTGGGTTTTCCTCACTGGTCACCCGCAAGAACATGGACGTGATCTGCACGGATGAGTGGATTGATTTTCTGATCGAAAAAGGCGCGCTGTACGGATGGTATTTCCTGTTCATGCCTGTGGGAAGTGATCCGGATATGAATCTCATGCCGAGCCCCGGGCAGCGGGACCAGATGCGGCGTTTCCAGTCCTATGTGCGCGAAGAAAAACCGCTGCTGCTGGTGGACTTCTGGAATGACGGGGTGCTTTCCGGCGGTTGTATAGCAGGCGGCCGCCTGTATTTTCATGTCAACCATCGCGGGGACGTGGAGCCCTGCATTTTCTGCCATTTTGCAACCGACAACATTCATGACAAGCCTTTGGTGGAGGCACTGAATTCCTCGTTTTTTCGGGCAATTCGCGCGGAGCAGCCATTTTGCTATAATACACTGCGCCCCTGTCCCATGATAGATCATCCGCAGACCATGTGGCGTATTGTCCGGGATCACGGTGCAAAGCCGACTCATGAAGGGGCGGAAACCATGTTTACCAAACTCGCGCCCCAGATGGATGAATATGCCGAAGGCGTACGGCAGGTCATGGACTATGCATGGGAAAATGAAGGTTATAAAAAATGGGCTGTCAAATGGATGTATCATTGCGGGCTGGAACCGGAACAGATTGAGCGCCGCCGGAAGGAATTTGAGGAAAACTGCAGGCAGGCCGTAAATAACAATTCGATCCCATAGAAGCTAAGAGCAAAAAAGGAGAGGATCATGGTGAGTGCCAATAAAGGAAGTAAAAGAATTATTTTCCGGCTGAGCGCCCCGGAGGCTTCGGAGGCCTGTATTGGGGGAGATTTTAACGGATGGAATGCACAAAAACATATTTTAAGACGAAAGCCTGGGGGATTTTGGGAAAAAGCAATTATGCTACACCCGAACCGGTATGAATACAAATTTAAGATTGACGGCAGCTGGTCGCTTGACCCCTCGAATCACAACTGCTGTGACAATGCTTACGGGACCTTGAATAATGTTATTGTAGTAGGCACCTGATAAGGGAGTATCATGGATTTTGATAAAGACCAGGTTGCTGCAATCTATATTAATGACAGTGTTATTTGTACCAATTGCATGAAGGATGAAGATTGGAACTCACTGACCCAGGAACGTGTCATTACCCGCGAAGAAAAGAATGAAAAAGACAAGATCTTTTTCTGCGATATATGCGGTGAGCCGATTTAACGCTGAGTTTTGCCTAAATGCAAAAATCCGGCCAAAGAGTTTCATCTACAGGTGGTAGTAGATGAGGAATCCCTTATCTTGGTTACATCTTGCCCGGCAGGCGTTGAAGTCAGAGCCCACAAGCATATCGCAAATAATAGCACATAGGTGGATTGCTGCCGAAGAATTCTTTTTACGCCGGCTGAGCCTTTTCCGGAAGCCCTGCTTGTCATGCTCAACACTATTTTTGGACAATCCTGAATTTGCACACTGTGGTTGTTATACAGATGCATAGTTAAGCAGATTTTATCTACCGTTTAGATGTTCCTGTTTTACGGCAAGTAAAAAGTTTATGTGAGACAGGAAAAATAATCTTTTACACAAAGGAGACGTGACCATGAAAATTGCTGTCAGTTCCAAAGGCAAATCTCTGAATGATGCGTTGGATCCCGGCTTTGGGCGGTGCGCCGGTTTTGTTGTTTACGATTCAAACAGCCAGTCCACTTCATTCCTGGACAACTCCAAACAACAAAATCTGTCTCAGGGGGCAGGCATTCAAACCGCTCAATTGCTAAGTGCGGAAGAAATAGATGTGCTCATTACGGGTCAGCTTGGCCCCAAAGCCATGCAGGCACTTAACCAGACTTATATCCAGATATTTGCCACTTCAGCCGGCACTGTGCAAGAGGCAATTGAAGCCTGGCAACGCAACGAACTTCAACCCGTATCCAGCCCATCCGGTCAGCCCGGAGCAGGGCAGGGCAAGGGTGGAGGCGGAGGAAAGCGCGGCCGGGGACCGGCCCAGGGAGGTCGTGGTATGGGCGGTGGAGCCCGTGGCCGGGGCCCCGGGCAGGGCGGCCAGGGCCTTGGAGGCGGCGGCAAAGGTAAGGGGCCCGGACAGGGCGGTCAGGGAGAAGGTGGAGCAGGTAGCTAAC
>JBKHFD010000130.1:0-3278 GCA_046540355.1 Desulfobacterales bacterium | reverse complement strand
GCAAAATTTTAGCTACATTTCCTGCATAAAGTCTTTTACCAAACCATTTGAGGAGGGGAAACATGAGCACAGAAAACTGCCGCCTGATTTTTACCGGCAGGATCGCTGACGGGATGAGCCTTGAGGAAGTCCATAAAAACCTTGCCGCAATCTTTAAAACCGACATTGAAAAAATCAGGCGGAAGTTTTCTGAAAAACCAACTCTTATTAAAAAGAACATAGATGAGGCAACCTGCAGGAAAATGCAGAAGCGACTCCTTGAAGCGGGTGCCGTCTGCGAGATTGAATTCAGCGAGACCGAAGAAAAACCGCCTCAGAAATCAGCAGACAATAAGATCCCTGAGCAGCCCCGGCCGCCGGAACCTTCGGCCAACCCCTATGCCGCACCAAAGGCGGAATTAAAACAGGGGGTTACTAGCGGGGCCAAAGGCCTTGCCGATCCCGGAAAAATGCCTGCCGGACGAGGGGCGGCATGGTTTTTCCAGGCAATTACATTGTTTTTAAAAAGCCCTTTTATCTGGCTTCTCACGGTTATCTGTCTTTCTCTCATCCAGCTGGTCCAGATGATCCCCGTCATAGGCCCTGTTGCCATGACTATTCTGGGCCCGGTCTTTACTGCGGGGCTCATTTTGGGGGCGCAGGCTCTGGATGAAAACGATACGCTTCAGGTGGGGTTCCTTTTTCAGGGATTTAAGCAGGGATTCGGCCAGCTGGTTCTGCTGGGGCTGATTTTTTTGGCGGCAATGGCCGTGGGTTTCATTTTCGCGATCGGCATTCCCGCCGGCACCATTGGATTCAGTATAATGGGCATAGAAGGCGGGATGGCCCGGAGTGGACAGTTTCCCATGCTAATGCTCCTGATGTTTCTGATTATGCTTGCGGTTTTTGTTCCGCTAATGATGGGCTACTGGTTTGCCCCCGCCCTTATCGCCATTAACGGGAAATCGGTCTTTGAAGCAATCTCCCTTAGTTTCAGGGGATGCCTGAGAAATATTCTTCCGTTTCTGATTTATTCACTGGTGGCTATAGGGGTTACGATTGTTGCGGGCCTTCTGCTCGCAACGATTTTCGGCATTATACTCATTGCCGGTGCCGGAGGGGAGGGTGCGGCGGCCGCAATCCTTCCGATTATCATCGTGGTGCCGTTGACTCTTGTCTCCTTGCTGATCTATGCTTTATCGGTTTATACATCATACAAAGATATCTTTTACCAGAACTGATCCCCGGTCTTTTTTATGCACCCAAACCCTGACACGGTTAAACCGGACACGGTTAAATATTACGAAACCCCCGAGGGGATCGTTCTCCGGCTGAAGTCGGCAGGCCCGGTGCCCAGGGCATGTGCCTGGCTTATCGATCTTTTGATAAAAGCCGGGGTCAGTCTTGTTTTCATCACCATCCTGTCCCGACTGCAATTTGCCGGAGTGGGTATTTATCTCCTGCTGCTGTTTCTCATCGAGTGGTTTTATCACGTTGTATTTGAACTGGTATCCGGGGCCACTCCCGGAAAAAAGACCATGAATCTTGTTGTGATAAATGATAACGGAACCCCCGTGTCTTTTACTTCTTCCATGCTGCGCAATCTTCTGCGGGCAGCCGATCTTTTTCCCTTTCTTTACGGCGCCGGACTGGCTTCTATGCTGATTAACAAGGATTTCAAAAGACTAGGCGACCTTGCGGCAGGAACCATGGTGATCCATGAAGAAAAAGGCCCGGTTGCCGTGCCTGTCACAGACATGCCGCCCAAACGCCCTCCGGATGATTTACGGGTCAATGAACAGCGCACTCTTTTGGATTTCGCCGAACGCAGCATGTCACTTTCCCGCCAGCGGAGTATCGAACTTGCCGATATTCTCTTCGGCCTCACTGGAAAAACCGGCGAGGAGGCCCTGGAGGAACTCCACGGTTATGCCGCGTGGCTTTATAAAGGAAAGTAGAAATGCGCCAGGAACATTTTGAAGCCGCCAACACGCATCTCTGGCAACGCTACGACGAGATTGCCGGGGAGATAAAAAAGCGTTCCTCAAACCGGGGCCCCGTTGATGCCGAAGGTTTTCCCGCTCTTTACAGGAAAATATGCAATCACTATGCACTGGCTCTTTCCCGGCAATACAGTCCCGCCCTTGTCAACAGGCTCCACGCACGTGTACTGTCGGGTCACCAGATCATCTACAAGCAGGCTGTTTTTAATCCCTCCAAAATCATAAATTTTTTCAGTCTTACTTTTCCCTCCACGTTGAGAAATAATATTGCTTATTTCAGCGCCGCTCTGCTTTTGTTTCTCATTCCTTTCATAGGAACAGGCATGTCGTGCTACTTTAAGCATGACCTTATATACAGCATTATGGATACTTCCCGGGTTGCTGAAATGGAGTTTATGTACGATCCCGCCAACCATGAATACGGAAGGCCCGCAGACAGACAGCAGAACACGGGCATCGCAATGTTGGGCTATTACATCAGAAACAATATTTCCATCGGGTTTAGAACCTTTGCCGCCGGCATCCTGGCAGGTACCGGAACCGTTTTTTTTCTGGCAGCAAACGGGATCTTTTTAGGCGCCGTTGCCGGTCATATCACCCGGCTGGGATTTACATCCACCTTCTGGCCCTTTGTCAGCAGTCACGGCGCCTTTGAACTCACCGCCATTGTTATCAGCGGTGCGGCGGGCCTGATCCTGGCAAGAGCCGTGATAGCGCCCGGCAACCGATATCGCAGTGATGCCCTGAGGCGCGATGCAATAACTGCGCTTCGACTTATACTGGGCGCTGCGGCCATGCTGGTACTTGCAGCCTTTATTGAAGCTTTCTGGTCCCCGGCCGAGACGCCGGCCGTTGTCAAATATCTTGGTGCCGGCCTGTTATGGACACTGGTGATTACGTACCTGGGGTTTGCGGGAAAAGGCCGGAAAAATACAAGGAACAAGGGAGTTATGAGTTCGGTCTCTTTTGAAAAACCGTGAAGGAAATCCGATCTTGGATATAAGCAAATTAAATATTGCACTGCGTCCGAGGTCACAGTTTGAAGGGGTGGATCTCGGATTTGCCGCGGCCTCCCGGTGGTTTCTTGCCTTGTGGCTTCTTTGGATAGCCACGGCTGCGCCGGTCATTGTACTGGTCCACGGCCTGTGCTTCAGCCGGCCTGCTTTGGCTCTGCTGCTGGTATGGTGGTCCAAGCCCCTGTTTGAAACCCCTCTTCTTTACTGGCTGAGCAGAAAAATATTTAACGAGGCGCCCGGCATAAAAACAATTTTCAGGAAACTCCCTGCCATCGTCCGC
>JBKHFD010000129.1:0-3419 GCA_046540355.1 Desulfobacterales bacterium | reverse complement strand
CTGTTTAACGCCCTGCAGGAAAAAATCCTGAGGCACAGGCTGCTTACTTTGGTTGCAGCAGCTTTTATAGCCGTCCTGGCTGCAATGTATTTCCTTTTCTAAGAGACAAATACCGGGGAAGGATTATAAACCCTCCCCGGAAAACCCGGAGGGTGTAGATGAAATTCATGCACATAACGTTTCACTTTGAATACGCAGAGGAAATCGAGCAAATATTAGACCGCCACGAAATCGAAAACTTCGTGCGCTACCCCATGCTGGAAGGCAAGGATTTGGAAGGAAAACACTACGGCTCCCAGGTCTATCCGGGCAGCACCACGGTTGTTCAGGCGCAGATCCCAGAAGACAGGCTTGATGACGTAATTGATGATTTAAAGGCCTTCAGGGAGAAAAAAACAGCTCACAGGCACATAGAGGCCGTCATAATTCCCATAGAAAAACGGCTGAAGTGAAAAAAAGCGCGTATAACTTCCGATCATGGCAGAAACTGCTGGAGAACCCTTAAAAGCTCGGGTTTGCGAACCGGCTTTGAAATATATCCGTCCATACCGGCTGCCAGACATTCTTCCTTGTGTTCTCCCATGGCATGGGCTGTCATGGCCACCACCGGCATGCCTGAAAATCCCTTTTCCCGCAGTCTGTTAAAAGCCTCAAATCCGTCCATTTCCGGCATCTGAATGTCCATGAATACAAGATCATAGGCCTCCGGATTCTCCGCAAGAAAGTTTACAAGCTCTTTGCCGTTGGTTGCAAGGGTTACGCTGCACCCGAGTTTCGAAAGCATAATCTGTATAAATTTCTGGTTTACGGCATTGTCTTCAGCAACTATCACCCTTGCACCGGAAAACAATGGCTGCCCGGCTTCTCCGTCTGCCTGTTTTGCCGGCACCTTTCTTTTTTCTTCCCCCACCAGGAGCTCGTCAAGCACCTGAAAAAGTCTTTCTCTGCGAATCGGCTTAATCAGGGACTGGTCGAAACCTGCCTGGACAAAAAGTTCGGTGTCCCGCTCTCCAAGATAAGATGCGGCTACTAACGGAAGCGATGAAATCTCCTTCTTTTCAGACCCCCTTATCCGTCTTGCCACCTCGTACCCGCTCATTCCGGGCATATGAATATCTATGATGCAGGCGTCAAACGGATTGCCCGCCACAATGGCACGCTCCAGGGTCGGCAGAACCTCCACGCCGTTTCGCAGATCAGAGACTCTCAGCCCTGCGGAGTAAAGCGCGTTTCTGAGCAGATCCAGGTTGGCCTGGTTGTCGTCCACTATCAGGATCTGGCGACCTGCAATACCTGCCGCCAATTCCTGCCATGAAACCACCTTTACCGAACGTTTGAACCATCCTGTAAAATGAAAAGTGCTTCCTACATCAGGCTCACTTTCCACGCGTATGTCTCCTCCCATCAACCGGGCAATCTGCCTGGAAATTGACAACCCCAGGCCGGTGCCGCCGTACTTTCGGGTGGTGGAGCCGTCTGCCTGGTGAAAGGGATCAAATATCTTCTCCTGTTTTTCCTCTGAAATCCCTATGCCCGTGTCCCTGACCATGGCATGAATCTGGATGCTGTCTTTTTCCGCCTCCCCCACCTGAAGCGAAAGGACTATTTCTCCTGATTCGGTAAATTTGGGCGCATTTGCCATCAGGTTTAACAGCACCTGCTGGAATCTTACGGGATCTCCCCTAAGGTAAGAGGGAATCTTTTCGTCCACCCGGCAAATCAGTTCTATTGGCTTGTCGCCGATTTGGGGCCGGATAAGTTCACAGACGTCATATGCCAGGAGTTCGGGGGAAAAATCCACATCTTCCAGCTCAAGCTCCCCGGATTCTATCTTGGAGAAATCCAGGATATCGTTTATCAGCGTAAGCAGAGCCTCGCTGCTTGTCCTGATTGTCCTTGCAAAATCAAGCTGGGTTTCATTAAGGGGGGTGTCTATCAGCATGTCAGTGAATCCGAGAACCGCGTTTAACGGGGTGCGGACTTCATGGCTGACATTGGCCAGGAACTGGCTCTTGGCCCTGTTGGCCTCCTCTGCGTTTCTGGCGTATATCCGGGCCTCCTCGATGGCGGCCTGCAGCTGCTCATTTGTCCTCATCAGGTCTGCGGCCCTCTCTTTTACCATCTCATCGAGATGATCCCTGTGGCGTTCAAGTTCGCGCGTGGTCTGCTTATGCTCCTCTATCTCCTTTTCAAGGGCCTCGTTTTTGGCCTTGAGCTCCTGGGCCAGAATTTCGTTTCTTTCAAAAACCCACGAAAACCTTCTGAGCAGATTTTTTTCAAGCTTCTGGTCCAGCCGGGAATCGGCCACGCTCTGCTCCAGTTCCCCGAGACGCGCAAAAGTACGGGAAACCAGGTTAAACCACGGACGCCAGTGGACCGGGACACGCTTTATCGCCCCGGTATCCGCCCCCCCGGAGCGATTCTGCTCGGCCATATAACCAAGGAGGTGTTTGGAGGGATTTATAAACAAACCGTATATGAGCCATACCATCCCGCCCAGCAGGACAAGGCCGGCTGCTGCGGGGAGTATAACCCCTAAGCCCGCTTCCCTGATTACCGCATAAGCAAGGATTGCTGTCAGGGCTGCAGCCAGAATAGCCGCCAAAACCCATATAATCAGCTCATATCGCCTTGCAAATCCTGATGCCGCCTTATACAGAGGATCTTTTTTCATATGCGGGTCAAAGGATTTTTTCCTTAATAATGAAACTGTATCATGGAGCCGCCCACTTCCATGACGTCGAATTCCCTGAGCCTGGCGACTGATTTCACAGGGCGGTAGTTGAGCTTTATCCTTGGTTTTGCTGCCACGGGGGACAAGTAATAGCCGTCCGGCTTTTTTTCTATTTTTGCCTCGATTCTGTTTACCAGCCAGCCCCGCACCCGGATATCGCAGGCCGGATCCTTGCCTATGGAGATTTCGCTTTTATCCAGCGTCATTGTCCCGGTCTGCCCGGAAAGAAAACTAAGCTGGGCAAAAGAAACCTTTTTTCCCTCCTGCTCGGCGAATTCTGCCACGCTTCTCGCAAGCCTGGCCCTGTGTTCTTCGGTGTCAAGCTGCATGGTGGCTTGATGATTCGACTTCTCATGGGAAGCCGGCTTTTTCTCATTTCTGCCGTAGGCGAATGTCAGCGTATGGTTCCCCACTGAAATCACGTCGCCGTGCGAAAGGCGCCTGGAAATGACCAGTTCCTTGTTTACGAATGTACCGTTGCGGCTGTTGAAGTCAGTTAAATAAAAATGCCCGCCCTCGGGCTCAACTTCGGCATGAAGGGTCGATACGGCGGAATCCTCTATAGCGATCTCGTTTTTCTCGGCACGGCCCAGCCTTATTTTGCCCGAATCACTGAGGCGATATGTTTTTATTTTCTTTCCCTGATGTTTTAAAATTAAATACGGCATGTTAACCTTTGATGCTC
>JBKHFD010000128.1:0-3473 GCA_046540355.1 Desulfobacterales bacterium | reverse complement strand
AATATTACTACCCATAAGGGCTTTCCCCTGATATTTTAAAAATATTAATCATTAATACAGCCTTCTGATATTGTCAATAAGAGCTGATGTCCTTTATTTAAACAGACTTGAAATTTCATCGAACAAACATTATAAAGTTCTTTTGGATAAAAAAACACTCTTATTACCGGTTCTTATGGAAAACCGAATCAAACATATCCTGGAGCATCTGCCCTTTATAGAAGACCAGCTGCGCTCGATAAAGGAAGTTGTAATATCCAATATAATACTTATCGGCCAGACCCCTGCGCCTACATTCGCCGAGGAGGCAAGGGCGGAACTGTTTTTAAACCGCCTGGCCGAAGGGCATGCGGACGAATGCACCACTGATGATTTCGGCAACCCCGTCGGCATCATCAAGGGCACCTCCAATGGGGCCTCCCCCCCGATATTTGCGGTGGGTCACCTGGATACCGCATTTGACGAGGATGCTGACTACAGCTACATAGTAAATAAAAATTCCATTACCGGTCCCGGCCTGCTGGACAACACGGTCAGCGTGGGGGTGCTGGCATCTTTGCCGGTAATATTAAAAACACTGGGTTTGAGCTTTGAATCAGATATCGTGCTGCCCGGGGTAATCCAATCCATAGGCAAAGGCAACTTAGGCGGCATGCGCCACTTGCTAAACAACTGGAACGGCCCCATACGCGGGGGTGTTATACTGGAAGGAGAAAAAACAGGCAGGCTCAACTATTATTCAGAGGGCATTATAAGGGGGGAAATCAACTGCCGGGTTCCCCGGTACGAGGGCCGCACCTACAGATATCACCCCAATGCCATACTGGTATTAAATGAACTCATAAACGAAATCCTCTCCATGAAACTTCCCCAGCGGCCTCGCTCAAGAGTTATCATCGGCAGAATCCAGGGAGGTTTCAAGCACGGGCTTATCGCATATGATGCCCAGCTCGGCTTTGAAATCCAGAGCGATTCAGACGGGATGGTCCGGCAAATGTTTGCTGAAATCCAGGATATAGTCGATGGACTGGGACATGAACATGCGGTTGAACTGGAAATGGAGGTTATCAGTACCCAGAATGCGGCAAGCCTGAAATACAGCCATCCCCTGGTAAAAACCACTGTGGCGGTGATGAAGCGGCTGGGATTAAAGCCACTATCCGAGTCAAGCGAATCAGAGCTTTCAGTGTTTTTGTCAAAACAGATCCCGGCGGTAACCCTGGGACTTACCACAGGCAAAAACATCCACACGGAGAACGCCACCATGGAAATAGACCCCATGTTTAAAGGAATTGCCCAGGTTATAGGGGTACTTATGGCCATAGACAGCGGGGTGTGCGATGAACTATAACTGGATCCGGCGAAATACTTTCCATCACGGCGAATTTTCCGATCTCGGGCGCCTTGCCGAAGAAAAGGCCCGCAGGGGGTTGAAAGTTTCTCTTTGCCTGCCTACCCTTAATGAGGAAAAGACCATAGCAAAGGAAATCGTCATCATGAAATCAGAGTTGATGACGCGATACCCTCTGATCGATGAAATTGTAGTGGTGGATTCGGGGTCCACGGACAATACAATGGATGTGGCTGCCAGTTACGGCGCCTGGGTATATGAGTCCAGCCGCATTCTGCAGAATCTGCCGGATTTTACAGGCAAGGGGGAAAATCTCTGGAAAGCCCTTTATATCACACAAGGCGATATTATAATATATCTGGATGCCGACATCAAAAACATCCATCACCGCTTTGCATACGCCCTGCTGGGTCCTCTGCTTACATATGACCGGATAAAATATGTAAAAGCATTCTATGATCGGCCCATTGCCACGGAGGAAAAAAAGATCCGGCCGGCAGGCGGGGGAAGGGTAACCGAGATTATCATACGGCCCCTGTTTTCCCTGTTTTTCCCAGAGCTGGCCCAGATCCTCCAGCCCCTTTCCGGCGAGTATGCGGGATACAGGGAGCTGTTTGAAGCCATCCCCTTTCCCATAGGCTATGGCATAGAAACCAGCATGATTCTGGATATATACGAAAAATGGGGGCTTGATGTGATCGCCCAGGTGGATCTCGATCGCAGGGTACACCGCAACCAGGACACCACCGCTCTTGGAAAAATGGCATTTGTTATCTTAAAGACTTTTCTTTCCAGGATTGAAAAATACGGGTTTATTGATCTTAAAAAAGAAACCCGCGAAGAGCTTATCCAGTACTTAAGAGACTTCGGAGAGTTCAAAGAGGAGATCTTCCGGATCAGTGGGCACGAGCGCCCTCCCATGATAACCGTGCCCGAATATATTGATAAATTTTACAAGGCAGAAGAAAAATGCTGAAAGAAACCGGAAAAAACGAGCTTGTCGACGCTTACAAGAGGCATATCAACTACCTGCGCATCTCCATAACGGACCGCTGCAACCTGAGATGTGTATACTGCTCACCGGGCGGGCATGTCAAAAAAATGCCCCATGAATCAATCCTGCGCTACGAGGAGATTCTCAGGCTGACAAAAGTCGGCATAGACCTTGGCATTACCAAGGTCAGGGTTACCGGCGGGGAACCATTTGTGCGCAAGGGATGCTGCGAGTTTCTGGAAAAGCTTGCCGGAATGAGAGGCTTGTCAGATATCTCCCTTACCACCAACGGGGTCCTGCTCAATCGTTACCTCTCACGGCTTTATGAAACAGGAATCAGAAGGCTAAATATCAGCCTGGACACCCTCGATCCGGCCAAATACAGGGAAATCACCGGCATCAACGCATTTGAAAGGGTCTGGTCCGCAATAGACTCAGCCCTGGAAAAGGGCTTCTCCCCTGTAAAAATAAACGTGGTGGCTTTAAAAGGCATCAACGACGATGAACTTAAAAAACTTGCAGAACTAACCTTTTCCATGCCCGTTCATGTCCGTTTCATAGAGCAGATGCCTTTCGGCGGCGGATGCGGACAGGGCGGCCCGCCCCTTCTGGCCCCAGAAATAAAAAGGCAAATCGAGACAATCGGTCCGCTTCTGCCCGTATCAAGGCAGAAAAACGACGGGCCGGCCAGAAGATACCGGTTTGGAGGCGCACCCGGAGAAATCGGGCTTATCACCGCGGTCAGTGAACACTTCTGCCAGGAATGCAACCGGCTGCGTCTTACTGCAGACGGACGCATCCGAAGCTGCCTGCTTTCAAACAAGACAACCGATATTAAAACCCCCCTGAGAAACGGTGCAACAGACAAGGAACTGGCCGGAGTGTTTCTGGCAGCAGTGGCCGACAAACCCCGCAGGCACCATATATGCGGCGGAAGCACAGGCGAGTTCAGCCGCATGAACTCCATCGGCGGATAGGAAGAATTGTTTTTTTGCGTCTATGCAAAAACAAGAACCGATTCCTGCTGTCCCCACCGCAGCTGGCCTGTGGGGCGCCGTGCAGGCCCGGGAGATCAAAAAACTGATTGACAACTCAATCAGTTTTTGGCAACAAACATCCAGTAACTGC
>JBKHFD010000127.1:0-3594 GCA_046540355.1 Desulfobacterales bacterium | reverse complement strand
ATGCTGGGGTCGTTTCTTACGTCCTGGGAAAATACTTCCTCTTCATTTTCAAAGCTGAACACGTCTTTTAAGGTCTTCAAAAAAAGTTACTGTTAGAGCTCGGTCCCGGGCTTCAGCCCGGGGGGAACACTTCCAAGGAAGCCCAAGGTCGGGATTGGTTTTTGAAGCGACATTGAGCGCTCTTGCGGTCAGGAGCGAAAAAACTGATCCCGGCCGCAGGGCTTCCTTCCCGCAAAAACATAGGGCTATGTGAGAAGCTTTTTACGAGAGCATCACGATTTCTTTTTCGAACTCAACTCAGGGAATTCATGGTAAAAATATTCATTTCTGGTTTTTTCCTCGCCCTTGTTCTTTTTGATTATCTCGCTTTCGCGAAGCTCGATGCGCCTGATTTTTCCGCTTATTGTTTTGGGAACTTCCGTGGTGAATTCTATGATCCGCGGGATCTTGAATTTTGCAAGAATGCCTATGGTATGCTGGAATAGTTCGAGCGCCAGTTCCCGCGACGGTTCATATCCAGGTGCCAGGATCACGAATGCCTTTACCAGCTGATAGCGGTTGGGATCCGGGCTGCCGACCACTGCGGCTTCGCTCACCGCAGGGTGCTCTATCAGGGCGCTTTCAACTTCAAACGGTCCCACCCTGAAGTCAGAGGATTTTATCACGTCATCAGCCCTGCCCACGAACCACCAGTAGCCGTCCTCGTCAAAATAGGCCCGGTCTCCTGTGTAGTAGAAATTGTTTACAAATACCTGGCTCATTTTTTCAGGGTTGCCTATGTATTCGGTGAAAAGGCCGATTGCCCTCCACCGGTCCAGCCTTACCACTATGTGGCCGGTTTCCTCGGTTTTTGTGATCTCGTTGCCCTCGTCGTCTGCCAGGGTTACATCGTACATAAAGGACGGAACCCCGAAGGAGCCAAGGCGCATTTTACCCTCCATCCAGGGCGGGTTGCCTATCATTGCAGTTGATTCGGTCTGGCCGTAGAAATCGCGGATCTCGGTGCCGGTATGTTTTTTCCACTGCTGGATGACCTCGGGATTCAGGGGCTCGCCCGCGCTGACCGAAGAGCGCATGGGTGAAAAATCAAACCGGCTCAGGTCCAGCCCTACAAACGCCCGCCACGCAGTGGGGGGAGCACAGAAAGTGCTGACCTTGTATTTTGACACGTAATCGAGGTAGACCTTGGGGTCGAGTGCAGTGAAATGAAAACCCGCAACCGTGGCTCCCACGTTAAGAGGGGCAAAAAAGCTGCTCCATGCCCATTTGGCCCAGCCGGGAGCAGACAGGTTGTGATGGACCTCGCCGGGGCGGATGCCAATCATTACAGCTGTTGACAGGTGTCCAAGCGGATACGAGGTTGCGCTGTGGCCCACCTGCTTGGCAAGCCCGGTGGTGCCTGACGTGAAAAAGCAGATCAGCACGTCGTCTTTTTTTATTTTGGCTCCCTCCGCAGTGTCGGATTCCCCTGCAAGCTCGCTGTAGCTCACCCATCCGTCCTTTTTGCCAAGAACTATCTTTATCTTCGGCTTGGCGCCTGTGGCGGCCAGGGCCTCGTCGATTGTATCCGCAGCCGCCTCTTCGGCCACGATGCTGTCAGGGGCGTAATTTTCAAACCTGAACTGAAGCTCGCGCATTGTCATGGAAGTGGCAGTGGGTACGTTGATGAGTCCGCCCTTCAGGCAGGCCAGGGTGGCAAACCATGTCTCAGGGACTATGGGTATCATCATGTACATGTTAAAACCCTGCTCGATACCGTTTTTACGCAGAAAGTTCAGGCACTTGTTGCCTTCAGCTGCGAGCTGCTTGTAAGTGTATTTCCTTTCCTCGCCCGTGGCCATATCCGCCCATACAACAGCCGGCTGGTCTCCGCGCTCCTTTGCGTGCAGGCCTTCGAGGATTTCTTCCGCCCAGTTGAAATACTCGGGCATGTCAATGTGGTTGAGTTTTTCGAAAAACTTCCGGGCTGCTTCCTTTCGCTTTTCCATGTCATCAGTGGTGTTGATCTCCATTACTTCCTTGTAAATCTGTTCCATTGCCATCTAAGAACCTCCGTTGGGATTTCGGGTTTGAATAAAACCATGCCAGTCAATCCTGTTTATTTTTTTAATAGCTGTTTTTTATGCTATCGCATTTTCCATTCGGGTTTGCGCTTGTTAAAAAACGCATCCACTCCCTCCTGGGCATCTTCTGTGCTGCAGAGCATTGCAAAATGGTTGTTTACCATTTCGAACGCTTTCTCGTATTCCAGGTCAGACATCTTGTAGAAGGACTTTTTGCCGAGCTGTACCGCCAGGGGGCTTTTGCCCGCTATTTTCCGGGCAAGTGCAAGTGTTTCTTCAGCAAGGGCGTCTTTTGCAACAACCTTGTTGACCAGCCCGCAGCGATAGGCCTCTTCAGCATCTATCATATCTCCGGTGAGCAGAAGCTCCATGGTCTTTTTCCGTCCCAGGTTCCGCGACAGAGCAACAGCCGGTCCCATGCAGAAAAGGCCTATGTTTACTGCGGTGGCCCCGAACCTTGCTCCTTCGGCTGCCACCGCAAGATCTGCGGATGCCACAACCCCGACTCCGTTTGCCACTGCTATGTCCTGTACAGAGGCAATCACCGGAGTTCCCATTTCCGATATTGTAAGGCTCATTTGCTCCATCTGCTTGACCCATTGGTAGTAGTCCAGGCACTGCTTGCCCTCGAGCTCCTTTACATCTATTCCGGCGCAAAAGGCTTTGCCTTCTCCGGCAACCACGATTACTCGAACTTCCTCGTTGTTTTCAAACTCCCTGAGGGCGCTGTTGAATTCGCCTGCAAGCTCAGAGTTAAACGTGTTTAAATGGTCCGGCCGGTTGAATGTGATAAATCCGATGTTTTCTTTAACCTCGGTTTTGATTGTTTGATAACCCATGATTGAAAGCCTCCGTTTTATTTGCTGTCTTTTTTAATTACAACCTTCTTGTTTTCGTTAACTGGAAGTTTTGGTTATAAATGCAACCCGTAAACAGGTTTAATAACCGGATTGCTGTTGATATGCAGCCAGGCAGGCAGTGCGGAGCCTCCTGGCAGATATAAACAGAAACAGATAGTAGCCCTCTGTATAAGGGATTTAAATATCGTTTGTCAATAATAACACAAAAAAAATGTGATAACACCATTCCGGAATTTTTACAGGTATCAGTGTTTGTGTCTGATTTTCCTTTAAGAATAAAACCTTGAGCATGTCGCTGCTCCACATGCAGCAATTCCAGGTGAATTTTTCAAGCCGCGGGAAACGGCATATATGAAGAGCTTTTTGCGATTTTTTTCGCAGTTTGATCGATATCGGGATCGGGATCGAAGTCGATACCGAGACTGATACCGAACCCGATCCCGATAAGCCTGAACCAGCATAACAACAACCTGATAGTGATTCACCGGAAATTGCTCCTCCACATGCTTATTGGTTGATTTGATGCTGAAACAGGGGTAAAATATAAACATTTTATTGCCCCGGCGAGAAAAGATGCAGGGGGAATCTCAAAAGGCGGGGGACCAATGGAAAACCATTTGAGGGAGGTTTTAGAAAGCCGGGACTTAAGCACAATGGATTAAGGCTTTGTC
>JBKHFD010000126.1:0-3696 GCA_046540355.1 Desulfobacterales bacterium | reverse complement strand
ATTGTTAATTGTTAATTGTTCTTTGCTTTTACTAAAATAATATGGATGCGGGGGATGTCAAGGGGTTTTGAGGGTTGAACTGGTTGAAAAATTTATAAATTTGCGTTTTGTGCTTTTTTGCCGGATCCGGCGTGCCCGATGTTGGCTTTTAAGGCCACCATGAGAACGGAAATGGCCGCAGGGGTCATGCCGTCAATGCGGGATGCCTGCCCCAGGGAGACGGGGCGCACGGAACAGAGCTTTTCCCTGATTTCGTTTGAAAGGCCGTGCACCGAGTTGAAGTCAAAATCCTCCGGAATCCGGGTATCCTCCATCTCCCGGAACTTCTCGATTTCCTTTAGCTGCTTGCGGATATAGCCATCGTATTTTACAGCTATCTCCACCTGCCGCACCACCCGGTCTTCCAGCGGGTCCCGCGGGGGGACAAATTGCCTTATCAGGTCGTAGTCCAGCTCCGTTCGCTTTAAAAGCTGGTCTGCACGGGCGCCTGTTTTTACAGGAGAAGATTTTCGCCCGGAAAGATATTCATCAAGGGCCGGGCCGGGCTTCAGGGTTGTTTTTCCCAGGCGTTCTATTTCCGCATCTATCCGACTCTTTCGCTCTTTTACCTCCTTTGCGGCATCATCTGTGATCAGCCCGAGTTCGTTGCCGATGCGGGTCAGACGGAGATCGGCGTTATCCTCGCGAAGCATGAGCCGGTATTCGGCCCTGGAGGTAAACATGCGGTAGGGTTCCGTGGTTCCCCTGGTTACAAGATCATCAACCATCACGCCCATGTAGGCTGTTGAGCGGTCAAGGATAAACTCCCCGCGCTTTTGAACATTGCATGCGGCGTTTATTCCCGCCCAAAGGCCCTGGGCCGCCGCCTCCTCGTATCCGGAGGTTCCGTTTATCTGGCCCGCCAGATACAGCCCCCGCACATGCCGGGTTTCAAGTGTGGGCAGAAGCTGCAGCGGGTTCACATAGTCGTATTCTATTGCGTAGGCCGGCCGCATGATTTCGGCTTCCTCAAGACCCCTTATGGTCCTGACCATTGATATCTGGACTTCCAGGGGAAGGCTGTTTCCCAGCCCGCTTGCATAAATCTCCTTTGTATCGAGTCCTTCCGGCTCCAGGATCACCTGGTGGCTCGGTCGGTCCGGAAATTTAACCACCTTGTCTTCAAAAGAAGGGCAATACCTGGCTGAAACCCCTGAAATAAAGCCACCGTACAGGGAGGAGTGGGATATGCTGTTTGCCACTATGCGGATGGTTTCAGAATTTGCGGTTCCTATGTAGCTTGGAACCCGGGGCAAAACTATTCCTTCGGAAAAACAGGAAAACGGCCGGGGCCGGGGCTCGGAGTGCTGGGCTTCGAGCACTGAAAAGTCTATACTGTCTGCATGCAGCCTGGGCGGGGTGCCTGTCTTCATCCTGCCCATGGAAAAGCCGAGCTTTCTTAAATCCGCGGCTAGGTCCTCAGAGGAAAATTCTCCTGCCCGGCCCGCCGTAATGGATTTATCTCCTATATGAATCCTGCCTGCCAGAAAAGTTCCGGTGGCAAGAATCACGGTCTTGGCGTAAAATACGAAACCAGTGCGGTCAACCACGCCTGTTGCCCGGTTGTTTTCAACAAGGAGCCGCTCGATTAAAACCTGTCTTATATCCAGGTTGGCCGTGTTTTCCAGCACGGATTTCATGGCCATGTGATAGCGGATCTTGTCGTTCTGGGTGCGCGAAGACTGAACAGCCGGCCCTTTCCGGGTGTTTAATGTGCGGAAATGAATGGCGGTGCGGTCCGTGACACGAGCCATCTCCCCGCCCAGGGCGTCTATCTCGCGCACGAGCTGGCCCTTGGCCATACCCCCGATTGACGGGCTGCAGGGCATGGCCGCAATCTTGTCAAGATCGATTGCCGCCAGCATGACGCTGCAGCCCATGCGCGCCGCGGCCAGGGCGGCCTCGGAACCCGCGTGACCCGCACCGACCACTATTACGTCATATTTTTTTGTGTTGCCTGTCATTTTTACAATTTCAGGGCGAAAACCGAATCTTTGCTTTTAACGCATATTTTTGCTAATCAATGGGATCATACATAATATGACCGGTTTTATTGCCGGTCAAGGAATTTGGACAATACGCGGCCATATTCATGCAAAAACGTTATACTGATTTTAATTCTTATCTGCGAAGCATATTCGGCTGCAGGGTTCAGAAAATCACACTGGATGCGCAATTGGGATGTCCCAACCGGGACGGGACCATATCAAGTGCCGGATGCATTTACTGTAACGTAAAAGGCTCTGGCACGGGTGCGCATGCGCTGGGCAAATCCATAGAGCAGCAGGTCGCCGAAGCAAAACAGACGCTTTTCAGACGTTACAAGGCGAAAAAGTTTATAGCATATTTTCAATCATATACCAATACATACGCCCCGGCCTCAAAACTTAAAGATCTTTATGAACGTGCGCTTTCTTTTGACGGCATGGCAGGGCTTTCGGTTGGCACAAGGCCGGACTGCGTGGATGATGAAAAACTGGACCTGCTTGCAGGATACACAGACAGATATTTGGTGTGGGTGGAATACGGGCTGCAGTCAGCCCACGATGATACACTGAGAAGAATAAACAGGGGCCATGATTTCGCGGCCTTTGAAAATGCTGTGCAAGCCTCTCGCAAGAGGGAAATAAACGTCTGCGCCCACGTAATTCTCGGCCTGCCGGGAGAAACAAAGCGGCAGATGATGAAGACTGCAAGGACGCTTTCGGCCATGGACATAAACGGAGTTAAGATTCATCTGCTCTACGTGGTAAAGGATACCGCGCTTGAGCGCTTATACAGGCAGGGGGACTATACCTGTTTAAGCCAGGAACAATACGTGGACCTTGTTTGCGGGTTTCTCGCACGCCTCAGAAAAGACATTGTTATCCAGCGCCTGACCGGTGATCCTCATCCAGGAGAGCTCGTGGCCCCGCACTGGGCCAAAAAAAAAAGCGAAACCCTTCAGCAAATAAACAAAACCCTGGAGCAAAAAAATCTTTGCCAGGCAAGCCTTGTTTAATCCGGACTTTTAATACAGCAGATAACGCAACCAATTAAACATACTAATAACTAACAACAGAAACAGGGAGGAAAAATGAAGTCAGTTGCCGGAACCAAAACCGAAAAAAACATTTTAACCGCATTTGCAGGCGAATCCCAGGCACGAAACAGGTACACCTACTTTTCCAAGCAGGCAAAAAAAGAAGGCTATGTGCAGCTTGCAAACATTTTTGAGGAAACCGCAAACCAGGAAAAAGAACACGCCAAAAGGCTCTTTAAATTCCTTGAAGGCGGAGAGGCAGAAATACAGGCAACTTTTCCTGCCGGAAAACTCGGCACCACTCTTGAAAATTTAAATGAAGCCGCAAACGGTGAAAAATACGAACATGAGGAAATGTATCCTGGCTTTGCCAAGGTGGCAGATGAGGAAGGCTTTCCCCAGGTTGCCGCTGCGATGAGGTCTATCGCGATTGCAGAACAGCTCCATGAAAGAAGGTACAGAAGCTTTATAGCCAATATTGAAAACGGCACTGTTTTTAAAAAAGACAAGGAGGTCACCTGGAAATGCCAGAACTGCGGTTATACCTCCAAAGGGACCGAGGCTCCGCAGGAATGCCCGTCATGTGCTCATCCAAGAGACCACTTTGAGGTCCTCTGCGAAAACTGGCAGTAGCC
>JBKHFD010000125.1:0-3762 GCA_046540355.1 Desulfobacterales bacterium | reverse complement strand
CCCCCGGCCAACTGATTACAAATCAGTAGCTCTGCCAACTGAGCTACGCTGGCCTCTATATGATTGTTGATTAACCTTTATTAAGTAATCTTTCTATAAAGCTATGTCAAGTAACAAATATAATCAGCCATTGCAAGAAAAAAATACCGATTTTAACAATAACGGTATGTGCAACACCCGAAGCCATACTCAAAAATTAAAATATGGACGGGGGCATGAAAAAAGACAAGCCTTTTGCAGGGTCCCGGGCCATCCCCCTTTACCTTAACCGGAGCCGTTTTGAATATGCCCTGGAGGCCCTTGGAAATTTTCCGCTTTTCTCGGTGCTGCCGATAAAACCTGTCAAAATTGGCATACTTGTGACCGGCACTAAATAATGAACCCCCCTGTTTTTTTGCAGACATGCGCTTTGCCCATTCAACGGCATCCGCGCAGGTGACGGCTCTGACCCCCAGGTCCCGGGCATGGTCGCTTCCGGCAAACAGGGCGCGTAGATGGCAGAAGAACCTGGGGTGAGCGCCAAAGTGAGTCCGCATCATACAGAAAAATCCAAGAATAACCCTATAGACAAAACGCCCCGCTGTTATTAATATTAAAATGAAACCATCAGATCAGTCAGGAGGAAAATACCAATGAAAGCAGCCCGGGGCTACAAAATGCAGGAATCACGTCCCGGAACCTTGCTGAAAATCTTCCTAAGATCGTTGTCCGCTTCGGGAGGAGTCAAGGGAGAGGAAATTTCTATGCTCTCCCGTTTTTTCTCTGGATTTCAGGCGACCTTTGCCGGGGATTGTCCTTTCTGTCATCAAGGGATATCACGCGCTCAACACGCTGAAATCCGCGATCCGAAACTCATTTAAACAAACGTCGCGCCCCGTTTAAATGCGCGACAAATCACCGCGGGAGAAAAAATTCTCTTGCTTTTATTCGCAAACACAGGGGTCCGCCATGAAATACAGGGAAGAAACAGACAGCATGGGCACGGTCAGGGTGCCGGAAGATGCCCTGTACGGAGCCCACACCGGCCGGGCCGCGCAACACTATTCCATAAGCGGCCTCACCCTGCCGAAGATTTTCATAAAAGCAATTGCAAGACTTAAAACGGCGGCAGCTCGGGTAAACCTGGAACTGGAACAGATACCCGAACAGGAGGGAAAGGCTATTATCAGGGCTGCACGGGATATCATGGACGGCAGGTTTGACACACAGTTCATGCTGGATGTTTTCCAGACAGGCTCCGGGACCTCGACCAACATGAACGTAAACGAGGTAATCGCCACCCGGGCAAACGAAATTCTTACCGGAAAAAGGCTCACCACCAGGCCGGTTCACCCCAATGACCACGTAAACCGCTGCCAGTCCACAAACGATGTTATACCTTCGGCAATACATATGTCAGCCATGGAGCTGATGCACCGGAATCTGATTCCTGCGATGCTCCGCCTGGAAACAGAACTAAACGCCAGGGCTGATGAATTCGCCAATATAGAAAAAATCGGCAGAACCCATCTCCAGGACGCGGTGGCCATGACCCTGGGGCAGGAATTTTCCGGTTATGCAGAACAGATGCGCCTCAGCCGCAACCGGCTATACGGGGTGAAAGAAAGACTGTGCAGGCTCGCCCTGGGAGGGACCGCGGTTGGAACAGGTATAAACGCCCACCCTGAATTTGCCCAAAAGGTTATAGCCTTGATATCAGAAGATACCGGATTTCCTTTTTACGAGGCGGAAAATCATTTCGAGGCTCAGGGCGCCTGCGATACCGCGGTGGAGACTTCCGGGATGCTGAAAACCATTGCAGTGAGCATTTCCAGGATAGCAAACGACATCCGCTGGCTGGCCTCCGGCCCCAGGTGCGGGCTGGGCGAAATAAGACTTCCCGCGCTCCTTCCCGGCTCCTCCATCATGCCGGGCAAGGTAAACCCTGTTATATGCGAGGCCGCAATCCAGGCCTGCGCCCATGTCATAGGAAACGACGCCTCCATCACCCATGCGGGCCGGGGCGGCTATTTTGAATTAAACCTCATGCTTCCCCTGACAGCATTCAAGCTGACCGAATCCCTCCAAATTCTGGCCGGGGCAGCAGATTCCATGGCGGAAAAATGCGTTTCCGGAATTGAAGCAGACGCGGAAAAATGCAGAGAAAATGTAAAAAAAAGCCTGGCAGTGGTAACCGGCCTGGTGCCCTATATAGGTTATGAAAAGGCGGCCCGGCTTGCAGCCAGAGCCAGTGAAACAGGAGAGACAATAGAAGACGTGGCAGCCCGGGAAAACATAATGGACCGGGCTGAACTCCGAAAGGCTCTTTACCGGAAGTAACGGGCCTTCAGTGTTGTTTTTTTATTCCCTGTGATTATCATATTATTATATAGACTATATACACGGAACTCCCAAATAGAGTCACGGCGCAGTTTTTTGAGGCGCCTTAACTGTTTGGCGCAATTTCTCTTTATTCGTAATTTTTGAAAATCATTTCAATCTATACAATAACGTAATTGTATTACTGCCCGCACACCGATTTTCCGGAGGCTGTTGACACTCTTGCATTCATAAGAAAGGAAACAGCAAATGCCTGATTTTATGAATACCGTCAAAAATTACATGCCCGGGGGGTTGACCTGTGAAAAAATCCGGCAGATTCAGGTGAATCTCGGGCGCCGCTGCAACCTCAGCTGCACCCACTGCCACCTGGAATGCGCGCCGGAAAGAACCGAGGAAATGGATCCGGCCACCATGGAAAAAGTTGTGGAGCTTGCGGCCGGCGGTTATGGGGGGGACGGCCCTGTTGAACTGGTGGATATCACCGGCGGCTCACCGGAGCTGCACCCACATTTCCAAAGCTTTATCCGCACCCTTCGCCAAATGCAAATACCGGTGCAGGTGCGAACCAATTTCGCAGCCTTGCTGGAACCCGGCCAGGAATCTACAATGGCGTTTTTAAAAGACCACCAGGTGCGGCTGGTGGGATCCATGCCCTGCTACCTGGAGGAAAACGTCCGAAGTCAGCGGGGGGCCGGAACATACGAAAAAAACATCTGGGCGCTCGAGCGGCTCAATCGTCTTGGATATGGCAGGGAAGAGGATCTTTTGCTAAACATGGTCTACAATCCCGGAGGTGCGTTTCTTCCGGGGTCCCAGGCTGAGCTTGAAAACGATTACAAGGAAGCACTTTTTCGGCAGTTTGGCATCGTGTTCAACCATCTGCTGGTCCTCACCAACATGCCCATCGGCCGTTTCGGCCACGCACTGGCAAATCAGGGGGAATCGGGCCCATACGTGGATGAACTGGCCGGCGCGTTTAACCCGGAGACCCTGGATGGCCTGATGTGCCGGCACCAGATCAGCATTGACCATGACGGCCGGCTATATGACTGTGACTTCAATATCGCCCTGCAAATGCCCGTCGAATCGGAAGATACACCGGATATCAACCATATTGATTTGTCCAAACTGGAAGGTCGGCCGGTAGCAGTTGATAATCACTGCTTTGGCTGTACGGCCGGCGCCGGTTCCTCCTGTGGCGGAGCATTAGCGGGAATTAGTTCACACAAACGCTGAAAAATCAAGCTATCGGATCATGCCAACTACGTGGATCGACAATTCGGGCCGATGTTTGCTGTCTGTCCGGACATACAACACATCGTAATAGCGCCCTTTTTCATTTCTTTTGTTTTCCACCCGGATAACGCATTTGTCATTGCCTTCTGTGCAACGCCGGGTGAGTTCATAATTTATGAATTTGCCGTTTTTGGCTGTTACCTC
>JBKHFD010000124.1:0-3784 GCA_046540355.1 Desulfobacterales bacterium | reverse complement strand
ATTTTCAACCCCTGATTGTTGGCTGTACGATAGATGGAAAAATCTTTGCGGTCCAAGGTGAATATATCCAGGATACCGGAATCAGCCGCAAGGCAAACAAGGGATGCATCCGCAAAATCCATGGGCAAATCAGAATATTTTATCATTAATTTCCGGACAGCGTTCAAGCTTTGCGCATCCGCGGGGACCAAGTTGATGATGCCCCGGAGTACGAAGTCAAGGGCTGTTTTTTGAGCTTTCAGGGAAAAGTTTAAGAGAAAAAGTACCTCGGTCAAGACCGGTTCGGTAGAGTATAATTTGCCGGAAAAGGAGTAAAGCCAGTTTGCACAAGAGACATGTGCCTTTTCTCTCCGGTCTATCAGTGCCACCCAAGGTCCTGTGTCGATGAGAACATTCAAGACTATTGCCTTTTGATCTTGTCCAAAAGATGGCGGCGATGGTTTGTCCCCAGATCCGGAATACCGCTGTCGACCACCCCAATTAGGTCCTTGACTTCGACCGCGGGGCTTTTTCCCTGTTCCCGGGCCTCAAAACCATCCAAAAAATTTTTGATGGCCATTCTGGCTATATCGGATTTTTTAAGCCCGGTCTTATTTATAATCTCATCAATACGGGACTTATATTCATCCGGCATGCGAATTGTCATTTGCATCTGCATTCTCCTGCAGTCTTTTTGACTACAAAGTAGGAAAGATCTGTTTATGGGTCAAGCCGTAATTGTTTGCCGGCACATGTCTGTGAAGCTTGGCCTCTCGCCTCCGGCACTCAGATGCCCTGAGTGCCCGGACAGGCTCCTCGAAGACTCGGTAGAGCCGCGGAGCAAGAGGGGAGGGAGGGCGGTTTTTCCTCCTGTTCCTGCGGAACATGAGGAAAAGTTATTCCGCCTGGGGTACGGGGAAAATGAATCTTTGCCTTGACCCGGGCGTGAGCTTTTTTTCGCGGCCTTAGCCGTCCAGGCAGGTAACCGACTCATCCATATTAAACACCGGCAGGCGAAAAGCCAGCGGAGCATCGGTTAGATCGTTTTCTGTATGAAGGAGATATTCCTTTTTTAAATATCCTGATCCTCCTTTCAAGAGCATAAGGGCGAAGTCTGTTTCCTCTATTTCCGGCAGGTACTGGCTGCCCCGAATTTCACTCGGGTGCGGCAGGTAGGGTGTCAGATGCCCGGGCATGTTCTGCCTGGCTCCGATATGGCCCATCGGTTGGCGGGAAAATATCTGGGAGCCACAGTTTATTTTGTTCCCCTGCAGCTGCCAGGCGGGATGGCGGTTGGCAGTTAGGGAAATCGTGGAGAGATAAAAGCCGGGGCAGATAGCTCTTTTTAGCAGCTCCCGGATGCGTTTTTCGGTTACTATCCCCCGCAGCGGGGCTATATACAAAAAATCCGGGTCGCTGCCGTTTTCAGAGGAAGCAGCAGTCTTTAAAAAGGCTTTTTTATGATTTTTATTTGCGGGGTATCGAGTCCTGGCTGTTTTATCAGCAAGATTATCTTCGCAGGGCAAGATTTGGTCTGCATGCAGTTCAACCCGAATGCCGGATTGAAGTTTTCGGCATGCCTGCATTAAATACTTTATTATTTCCAGGCGCAGGGATTTGTTTTCAAGAAAGAAATCATCCCGGGGATGCCTGCGGGTGATGTCTATTATTGCCGTTAATTCAGGCATGCTTCCCCACGGTTTATCTTAGTCTGCATGGGTTTGAGCGCGAATCCGAAATCGTGCAGCCCTTTTTGCAGGACTTCTTCGGCCAGGCAAAGGTCTTCGTATGTGTCGATATCTATGAGTTCCACCGGGTTGCGGATAACTTGATACCGAAAGCTTTTTCTTTTGGTCCGGTTGCCGGCCAGGAAATTGCCCATGGTCTTAAAGGCGCCTTGGGGCATTTTTTTTAAATCCCGGTTTAAAAAGAGCCTTTTTTGGAAGCCGTTTCTGCGGACGTAATAGTTCCCGGGTCGAAAGGAGGTCGGGCAGCAGGCGTTTATTGCAGCCGTGGTCTGCAGCTTTTCCAGGATATCCTTTAAGATATTTACGCTTCTAAACGGAGAGGTCGGATAAAGGGTGATGAGGTTTTTCCAGGGGTATTTTTCTCCGGCCAGCCAGCCTATGAGATACGGGGTGGTGAATTTCGGGGTGGAGGACTGGGCCAGTTCGGCCGGGCGTATAAATGGAGCTTCTGCACCATACAATTCAGCGATTTCAGCGTATTTTTCACTGTCAGTATTCACAATCACCCGGTCCACCCCGGGAGTTTTTCTGGCCACTAGTACGGAATAGGCCAAAAGGGGGATCCCGGCCAGCTCCTGGATGCATTTGTCCGCGAGCCGGGAGGAGCCGGAACGGGCCGGGATATGTACTACGGTGCGCACTGGCGGGGTTTCAAGTCTTTGCAGTTGATAATCGGGGTAGCAGTATAACGGATCCCCGAAGTAGTGTTTGTAAAATTCTTGTATTTCGTTCAAGGCGTTTTGTGGTTCAAGGTTTTGTAGGTTGTTGTCTTACCTGCTTTTACTTGCCTGGCGGGCTTTTTGGACCAGTTCGGCAGATTCTTGCATGAGTTTTTCTTGGTTTTCCGGGCCGTGCGCTCCTGTTTTGCGCTGGATGTGGCTGCGCACACTGTACAAGACTTCCGGGACATGCAGGAATCTGGCACCTTTCAAGGCGAAGCGCAGGTAGCATTCGTGATCGTTGGCTGTGTAGCTTTCATCAAAGTATCCGAAATCTTCATGTAGCTTCAATCTGTAGAGTTTGGACA
This sequence comes from Desulfobacterales bacterium, assembly GCA_046540355.1. Lineage (GTDB taxonomy): Bacteria > Desulfobacterota > Desulfobacteria > Desulfobacterales > Desulfosalsimonadaceae > Desulfosalsimonas. The sequence continues at coordinate 1,030 of JBKHFD010000124.1, read as the reverse complement.
CGCCCAGAAAATACCAGTCGCAAAAGCTGTTCTCAAAAGAATAGTCCGGGAGGCAAAACCGGCGCAGTATGCGCATGTTATCATCGACTATGAACATGTCCGAGAACGCGAAATCGGCCTGGTTGTTTATAAGGGGCCGTGCCAGTTGCTTTAGCATGAGCGGATGGCACAGATCGTCCGAAGCCACGTAGGTGCAGTATTCTCCGCAAGCAGCCTTAAATCCCTTGTTGTATGAGGGGGTGTGCCCGATCCGGGTTTTGTTCTCGATTATCCTTAAATTCCGACCTTCCCGGGGGTAGCGGGGATGTTCCCTCCGGGATATGCCGCCGTCATTTTCCAGGCGGCAGGCGAAAGAGGTTTTTTCATTTTTTACCCTCCAGGAAAAATCATCTAAAACAGTGTGAGTATGATCTTCAGAGGGGTCGGCGACAACGATTATCTCCAAATCCGGATAGTCCTGGAACCAGATTGAGTCCAGGCATGCTCCGAGGTAGTCGGCCTGATTGTATGTAGGGACTATTACCGATATTCTGGGTGCGGGCATGAAATTAGATGCTTGTTATATTTGAAGATTTTTTGTTATCAGCCCTAACAGGAATGTCCAGAGGTTATAATCCGCTGGCAAGAGATTGGCTGTCCAGTTCCACTTCCGGTAGGTCCCCGACAGATGAGGCCTCGCGGATAAGCTGTCCTTTGTAGGACTGAGGAAGCGTGTCCAGATCTCCGTCTTCAAAGAATGTCAGGGCCTTTAATGAGATGGCTGGCTGGAACTCCGACCACATCTTTCGGGCGGCGGCCAAGCCTTGGGCAAGATCATTCCCGGCCCTTAGAAGAAAGGCTATATCCATATAATCTTTGGCCAGGGGACGTTGGATGATCAATTTGAGCTTGTGAGCCAGCAAATCCTTCTCTGAAGCGACATAGAGTACGTTATCCTCAGTAATGTCTGGAGGGGTGATTCGTCCGGTGCTAATCCCGCCGAAAAAAGAAATTTTTACCGGATCGGTTTCGTCGGATATTTGCACAGTAA
>JBKHFD010000123.1:0-3803 GCA_046540355.1 Desulfobacterales bacterium | reverse complement strand
ATTAACTATTAACCATTAACCGTCAATCACGAATTCATTGCATCCAGAAATGCTTTATTGCTCTTCGTGCCCTTCATCTTATCCAGCAAAAATTCAAGACTGTCAATAGGATTCAAAGGAGAGAGCAGCTTGCGCAGAATCCAGACGCGATTAAGAGTATCCGCATCCAGCAACAGCTCCTCTTTCCTGGTACCGGAGCGGTTAATATCTATTGCAGGATACATCCTGCGGTCTGAAAGCTTGCGGTCAAGATGAAGCTCCATGTTGCCGGTGCCCTTGAATTCCTCGAATATGACCTCGTCCATTCTGCTGCCCGTATCAATAAGGGCTGTGGCGATAACTGTGAGACTGCCGCCCTCTTCGATATTTCTTGCAGCGCCGAAAAACCGCTTCGGCCTGTGCAGGGCGTTTGCATCAACCCCGCCGGAAAGCAGCTTGCCGCTGGAGGGCACGGTCATGTTATAGGCTCTGGCAAGGCGGGTTATGCTGTCGAGAAGAATAACAACGTCCTTTTTGTGTTCAACAAGGCGCTTGGCCTTCTCAGCAACCATTTCAGCCACCTGGACATGACGGTCCGCAGGTTCGTCAAAGGTCGAGCTGAGCACTTCCGCATCCACCGAGCGCTGCATGTCGGTGACCTCTTCAGGGCGTTCATCTATTAGCACCACGAAAGGAACCACGTGTTTGTGATTTGAGATTATGCTGTTTGCAATGTTTTTGAGCAGCATTGTTTTACCGGTACGGGGGGGCGAGACTATAAGCCCGCGCTGGCCAAAGCCAAGGGGGGTCATCATGTCCATGATTCTCACCGAATAGTTGTCAGCCTCACGCTCCAGATTAATCTTCTTTTCAGGAAAAAGCGGCGTCAGGTTGTCGAAGAGAATCTTTTCCCTTGCTACTTCAGGCTCCTCAAAATTGATCGCCTCGACCTTAAGAAGGGCAAAATAGCGTTCCGAGTCCTTTGGCTGGCGAATCTGGCCTGATACGGTATCTCCGGTTTTAAGGTTGAACCGGCGGATCTGGGAAGGCGAAACATAAATATCATCAGGCCCGGGAAGGTAGTTGCCGTCAGCAGACCTCAAAAACCCGAAACCGTCCGGCAGAATCTCAAGGGTGCCTTCGCCGTAGATCAATCCGTTTTTTTCAATGTGCGCCTGCAAAAGTGAAAAAATAAGCTCCTGCTTGCGCATCCGGCCTACGTTCTCAATATTGAACTTTTTGGCCATCTTTGTAAGTTCGCTGATTTTTTTGTTTTTCAATTCAACAATGTTCATTTAACACCGTTCCTGTTCTTTCTCTCCCGTTGTTAAGTTGTTAGTCTGACTGCTTCATCCTGAATCATCAGTGCGAAACAATCGCTTTTTGATTTTAAAGCCGCATGGCGCCGCCCCTCTAATTTCTAACACAAAAGAGCGCCGAGGCCATCGTGCCCGGCATCGGCTTCTGCGGGGCGAGCATGCCGGGTATACAAATATTTTTGCCAGTTAAAAATTTAGGTAATAAAAGGCCTGGTTTTAAGATGTTTAAGATCAGTAGGAATCACGGCATCAGAAAAACGTCCAGAAGGCAGGTACGTTTTTATTTTAAGTTAAAAAATTAAAACATAAATATTTACATGTCAAGCCTTTTAACCGTTTTTTCCCCCTTCCGGCTCAATCTGCCCGTAAATCCGCTCAACTTCCGCGAACAACTCCGGAATGCTGTCGTTGTTTTCTATTACAAAGTCCGCAAGCATACACTTTTCATTCTCCGGCATCTGGGCTCTCATAAGGGCTTCTGCCTCATCGCGATCTGCGGCGTCCCTTTCCATGATTCTTCTGATCCTTGTTTCACGATCCGCAGTTACCATAAGGACGTAATCGAAAAAGGACTGCATTCCTGTTTCAAACAAAAGCGGGACCTCGAGACCGGCAATGCGGGCTCCCTGCTTTCCGGCCTCTTTAAAGTAATCGGTCATCTGCCTTAGTACTTCCGGATGCACGAAACTTTCAAGGGCTTTTCTGGCTTTATCATCCCTGATAATTGTCCGGCGAAGACCGGCCCGGTCAATAGAGCCGTCCGAAGCCAGAATCCGGTTCCCGAAATATTCTATGATCTGGTTGTATGCACGCGTACCGGGCTCAACAGCCTGTCTTGCCAGTTGATCCGCGCTCTGGACCGGAACACCCAGTTCCCTGAGCCGTTGCAGCACGAGCGACTTGCCCGAACCCACGCCCCCTGTAACGCCCAGTGCAAGGGGTCTTTCCGGTTCCTGTAGAGAAGTGTCTTTTATATTCATTGCACGTACTACGGATTTGCGCTAACTATCAGCTAAAAGAAAAAGATTCCATATCTGAAAAAATGATTTTTATCAACACGAAATTTATACCTGAAAAAAAAGACACCTTCCTGGTGGGCGGATGCGTGCGCGACCACCTTCTGGGAAGACCGGTTTCCGACTTTGATCTTGCGGTGGAAAACGACGCCCGGGGCGTTGCAGCACATATCGCCTCTTGCGCTGGCAGACGCATTGTGATTATCGGGGAGGGGGAAAAGCGTATCTACAGGATTGTAACCGCCGGAGGGACCTATGATGTATCAAGGATCAACGGTCCGGATATTTACGCTGATCTTCTGGAACGCGACTTTACGATAAATGCAATGGCCGTAAATACGAAAACGAAAGAACTTCTGGATCCGGCCGGGGGAAGAAAGGACCTGACCGAAAGGCTGGTACGGATGTTATCTGCCGGGGCTTTTGACAGGGATCCTTTAAGACTTCTTCGGGCATTGCGCATGGCCGCGGTGCTGGAATTTTCTATAGAATCAGAAACATTGGACGCCATATCAGCGGGATCAGAAAAGATATCGCAGATCGCAGGTGAAAGAATCAGGGATGAATGGCTTAAGATGCTTCAAAGCCCTTTTTCAGCAGAACTTATCGCGATTGCTGCGCGCACCGGACTGCTTTTCGCCGTTTTTCCGGAAATCGGAAAACTAAAAGGATGCATCCAGAACCGGCATCACAGGCTTGACGCCTTTGACCATACAATGCGCGTTTATCGGGCGACAGAAGAAATCCTGCACGAAAACAGCCCTGCCTTAATACAGGAGGATGTCAAAAATCCGGATCTTATCTCACCGCCTGGTACCCCGGAACTTGTAAAGCACGCGGCCTTGTTCCATGACATCGCAAAACCCGTGACCCGCAGCAAGGACTACAATGGAAACGTCCATTTTTACGGTCATGATAAAAAAGGCGCGGAAATTCTGCGGGACATAAACAGGCGGATAAGGTTTTCAAACAAAGAAAACTTATACACGTCCTTTCTGGTGGAAAATCATTTAAGGCCCCTTTTCCTTTATATTCTTCATGAACGCGGCAAACTGCGTCCCAAGGCAGTTGCCCGCTTCTTTATGAAAACAGAACCCAGGACCCCGGAACTGCTCATGCTTGCCGCAGCCGATGCACAAGGCAAGAACGCTCAGGCATCAACCCAGTTCACGGACTTTCTCAGGGATCTTGCCTCCAGGTATTTAAACAACTACCTGCCCGCATCCCGACAGCCGGGACTTATAACCGGTCGGGATCTTATCAGTGAATTGGGCCTGGAACCTTCGCCGCTGTTTTCAAAAATCATTCAAGAAATCGAGGAGATGAGACTTGCCGGGCTCTTGAAGGACCGGGATCAGGCTCTTAGGTTTATCAGAGAAAAATGGGAAAAGGATTGGTAAAATGTTAATCAGGTCGGGAATTGCTGTTTGTAATTTTGTAAAAAGCACACTTGACATCCGGACATCATTTTTGTATGTAGTTAAATTTT
>JBKHFD010000122.1:0-3814 GCA_046540355.1 Desulfobacterales bacterium | reverse complement strand
GGATCTAAACTATTCCGGGGGAAAATAAAGATATGGAAAATTTTGTTGTCATAGGCGGGGATGCTGCGGGTATGAGCGCTGCAAGCCGGGCCGGCCGCAATTATCCAGGATTTCACATCACGGTGCTCGAACAGAGCGGGGATGTATCATACAGTGCGTGCGGGATGCCGTATAACATTGCAGAGCCGCAGAGAGCCATTGATGATCTGGTGGTTCGCAGCGCCGAAGTATTCAGGGAAAAACAGGGGATTGATCTTCTCACGGGTCACCGTGCCGAATCCATAGACAGGATAAGCCGCGTGGTCAAGGCATCCGGCCCGGACGGCGAGATCCGCGAGTTTCCTTATGACCGGCTTTTGATTGCGACCGGTGCTTCCCCGGTCTTGCCTGACATACCGGGAACAGATCTTCCCGGCGTCATGCCTCTTAAGCGGCTTGAAGACGGAAGAAAGATCAAGGAATATCTCGGAGAAAACCGGGTGCGCGACGCGGTAATAATAGGTATGGGCTATATCGGCATGGAAATGTGCGAGGCCTTTGCGGAACTGGGTATAAACGTAAAAATGGCGGGCCGGGGATTTCTTTCCGGCTATAACCGGGAGATCGCTTCAAAAGTCAGGGAGCTTCTCCAACAGCGCAAAATAGAACTCCATGAATCCTGCATGATAGACAGTATTGAGCGTGCAGGCGGCCGGCTGCAGGCAAACTGCGGCGGGGTTTCGCTTAAGGGAGACGTGGTTTTGCTGGGCCTCGGAGTTGTCCCCAACAGCTTTCTTGCGGCTGATGCAGGTCTTTCTCTTGGGGTTAAAGATTCCATTGCCGTGGACAGGTATATGCGCACCTCGGATCCGGATATATTTTCCGCCGGTGATTGTGCAGATGCCTATCACGTGGTTACCGGCGAAAAAGTCTGGATTCCGCTTGCCCTTCGCGCCAACCGCGGTGGATGGGCTGTGGCGGACAACCTGGACGGCGATATGACGAGGCTTGACGGTGTTGCCGGCACCTCGGTTTTCAAGGTTTTTGACCTGGAAGTTGCCCGCACGGGCCTGAATTTTGATCAGGCCAAAAGCGCAGGTTTTTCCCCGGCTGAAGTTGTGATTCAGTCCCGCACCAAGGCCCATGCCCATCCCGGAGCCGCGCCCATATGGGTCAACGCGGTTGGAGATTCGATCACTGGTAAGCTGATCGGTATGCAGATTGTATCCGTTGAAGGAGCGGCCCATCGCATAAACGGCCCTGCAGTTGCGCTTCATTCAGGGATGAGCGTGGAGGATTTTGCCCAGTGCGATCTTGCATATGCACCGCCTTTTTCCCCTGTATGGGATCCCATGCTTACTGCTGCAAATCAGCTTCTAAAGAAAATGTCCTGATAAATATTTGTTTAAATGGTATTTCAGGTATTTATTAAAACCGAGGGGGGAAGGAGTTAAACATGTTTGAACAGTTCATCCAGTCAATTGATTTTTCAGATGTTTCCACCAGGCTGGTCTCATATCTGCCCAGCCTTGTTGGTGCGGTATTTTTGATTATCTTTTTTTGGATATTAAACAAGATAGTTTCAAGATTATATGTTTCCTCAACTGAGAAGACGAATATAGCCCCCGAGGTGCGCTCTCTTCTGGGCCGTTTTATTAAATACGGGATTTTTCTCATAGGCGGGCTCACCGTTGCCGATCAGCTTGGGGTCAATATAACTTCCCTGGTTGCAGGAGTAGGGATTGCAGGTCTTGCCATATCCTTTGCCGCCCAGGACACCATTGCGAATCTGATTTCCGGAATAGCGCTGATCATAGACCGACCTTTTGCCCAGGGCGACTGGATATCCATAGGAGATCATCATGCAACTGTTTCGGAGATAAGGCTCAGAAGCACGGTTCTCACGACCTTTGATAACGAGATAATTGTAGTACCCAACAAGCAGATGGCCCAGGAATGGGTGATAAATTATACTTTTACCCCGAAAATCCGGGTCAGGGTTCCTGTGGGAATAGCCTACAAGGAAGATATAGCCGCTGCACGCCGGGTAATGCTTGAAACCATTAAAGACGATGGCCGTATAATGGAGAACCCTGCACCTTCGGTTCTTGTAACCTCTCTTGGCGACAGCAGCGTTAACCTGGAAATGCGCTTCTGGACCCCGGATTCGGTAATGAAGTATTCATTGATGTGGGAATACATTGAAAAGGTCAAAATCGCCCTGGACAGGGCCGGAATAGAGATCCCCTTTCCGCACATGCAGTTGTTTGTAGAGGAGACAGAAGGGGTAAAAATGCTGGCCTCGGGGCGTTAACTAAAAAGCGGGCTCATGAATATATATCGGTCCTATATGGAGTTTGCTGCGGAAACCGCCTATCTTGCGGGCAGATTAACCCTTGGTTATTTTCAGGCGGGCGTCAGGCCGGATTTTAAGGAGGACGACACCCCTGTCACGGTTGCGGATAAAAAAGCAGAAGAACTGATACGCTCGCACATTGAAAAAAAGTACCCGGGTCACGCTGTTATAGGAGAGGAGTTCGGTTCTTCGGCCCACGCTGATAGAAGCCATTGCTGGTATATAGATCCCATCGACGGTACAAAGGCTTTTATCAGGGGGGTCCCGCTTTACGGGGTGCTTATGGGGCTTGAGATTGACGGGAAAGTCGAGGTCGGGGCGGCCTATTTTCCGGCCTTAAACGAAATGGTGACCGCGGCCACCGGTCATGGATGCTGGCTAAACGGCAGGCGTGTACGGGTTTCCGAAGTCTCTGAGATCGGTAGCGCGGTTGCGGCGTTTACTGATGCGGGCAGTTTTGAGGCATACGGAAGAGAGCGGGCGTGGGAAAGAATCAAGAAGGCCGCCTGGGTAAGAGCCGGATGGGGGGATGCATACGGGCATTGCCTGGTGGCCACAGGCAGGGCCGAGATCATGCTTGATCCTGTGGTAAGTGTTTGGGATTGTGCACCTTTTCCCCCAATACTGGCAGAGGCCGGAGGCTTTTTCGGGGACTGGTCCGGAAATACAACCATTTATGCAAACGAGGCCATTTCTGTAAATTCAGATCTGCTTTCCGTCGTACTTTCCCTGATCAGCGGATAGAGTAACTTTTTTTTCAGGATGCGGCCTCAAAGGTCGATGCTACGGTGTCTGCCAGTTCAAGCATGTATTTCTTCAGTTCTTTCTGGGTCCTTCCGGGGTAGCGGGCATAGCTTATCATAATTCCGTTTAATGAGGAGAAAACCGCATGGGCTGATTTGCGGGACTCTTTTTTGATGCCTGACAACTTGACCGCGTGCTCCACCCGGTCCATCATGGAGCGCATGCTGTCATTTAGTCTTCTGGTTGCCTGCCTGGAAAGCCCTCCGCCCAGGATAAAGCGGCTCATCATCTGGAAAAACGTCATGTTTTCAATTAGATAGTTTACATAAACGCGGCAGAGGTTATGCAATGCCCTGGAACTGTCATCAACAAGGGCGGTGTCCATAAGGTCTGTAATTTCTCTGGCGCTTTCCAGGAACACGTCAAGGAATAGCTCGTCAAGGCTGTTGTAATGATTGTAAATTGTTCCCACGCTCACGCCCGCTGATTTTGCTATTTCCCGGACGGTAACCTCCCTGAACTCATTGCGGGAAAAAAGTTCTCTTGCCGCATCCGCAATAAGCTTTCTGCGCGCCTCTCTTTCTTCGTTCCTCAGTTGTTCAAGGGTCTTGAGTGCCACGATGAACTCTCCTTTTGAATTAAAACATGTGTCCTTTAAAATGAAATTTGTTTAGGTTTTTGTTTGGCTATGCTGAATATTACATATCTTTATATTAAATTTCCAGCATAAATTTT
>JBKHFD010000121.1:0-3841 GCA_046540355.1 Desulfobacterales bacterium | reverse complement strand
AAATAGATACATGCCTGCTTTGATCCCTTACCCTTTACTTCAGCCCCTTAATATTTACGGTAACACAATATGTCCGGTTTTGTAGCCCATAATCTGTCGGGTTTACTATAGCCACCGGGAGGTGGTTTGTGAGACGAATGGTATTTACCGGAATCCTAAAAATTATGCTGGGTCTTGACAGGCTCTTGACTTGGTGTTGCAGAATGCATTCCCTGGCAGGAGTGCGAATTCTGAACCCCTGAGGAATGCATGCTCACTTGATATGTCCGGTCTTGTAGCACCTAATGTAAGGTTGTCCCCGCCAGCAAGGCGAATTTCGGGCCGGAGCACATTGGTGGTTTCAATGTGCAAATTTCTGGAGGTTCAGGAATATTCCATTCCGTGGCAAGAAGCGCTTTCAGCTAAGAGGAGACAGAAATTCTCTCCGGCATTGCAGGAAGTTCGTATTTATAGGAGTCCTGAGGGGGTTTTCAGAACACCATGAAAGGGTTAAGAATGCGCAATTGGTGATCGATCATCAACCCATCTTGCATATCCTCGGAATACAGAATCTCGCAGTTCCCTATAAGAGCGGCGGCTATGACCATAGAATCGTAAATGCTCAATCTGTACCGCTCAGCCACCAACAGCCCTCTCTCATGGGTTTCGAGAGTCAAAGGATCGGTTGGACAGGCTAAGCGAAGCAATTTTAAAGTCTCGTTTATTTCCTCCCATGACATGGATAGCTTTCGCCGGGCTACGTTGGTAAATTCGTTTAAGACCTGCACGCTTATTCGGCCCCCCGCCCGCACTATTTCCTCGGCCCGGTCAGCCTTGTCGGTATCTTCCGACAGTAGATAAAGAAGAATGTTTGTGTCAATAAACGGCCTAATATCGGGCATTGGCATCTTCCCGATCAAATTTGAAATCAGCCGGCAATTTACCCCGGTATTTTCTTAGCCTGGCAAGAAGGGCATCTCTGTCAGGTTTTTTTCTTACCTGAAAAACTCGTTCATCTTCTATTACAACTTCAATATCGTCGCCTTCATGCAATCCCAAGGCTTCAACCACTGAGGCAGGCAATCGAATAGCCAGGCTGTTACCCCATTTTGAAACTTGCATGTTAACCTCTCCTGGATATACTTTTTTATAATGTATATTCATTTTCAAGACAAATGTCAAGATCATCAAAATCAATTCATGCAGATGACATATTTCCGAAACGCTTGATTCTCACTTTTCGCCGTCCATATCAAATTGCAGATTACAGAACCATTGTGCAAGTTTGGGGAGATCCAGGAATATTACCAATAGCATTCTTCCATTTCACAAATTGTAGCGCCTGCGCCTGCACCTGACAGATCTCTTTGCAAGGGAAACTGTCAGGTGCAATCAAAGCCGTGATGTTCGTTTTATCCGGGTCGCTTTGGTATTGCGCTCGGCTCCGGCGCATCTGCTGATTTCAGGTCTCAGTAAACACAATGCTTGAAACTCCGGGCAGAGGAGGTATATACATATTGCAATTTCTAAAAACAGGGGGAAGACATGGAAGATCCGGTACTGATTGAATATAAAAACCAGGCTGCAACCATAACCCTTAACCGGCCGGACAGAAGAAATGCCATTAACGAGGCTCTTTTAAGGGGGCTTTACAACGGACTGGAAAAAGCGGCCTCAGATGATGCGATAAGGGTGATCATTATCACCGGAAAAGGAACGGCCTTCTGCGCCGGGCTGGATCTGGGCTGCCTGGAAACCGAAAACCTTGTTGATCCCAGGGGCGACGGCAGGGACCTGGTCGATATTGTCGCAGACTGCAGAAAACCCATAATAGGCGCTGTTAACGGACCAGCAGTCACCGGTGGATTTGAACTGGCACTGAACTGCGATTTCCTGATTGCCTCTGAAAAAGCTGCTTTTGCAGACACCCACGCCAGGATCGGAATTCGACCCGGCTGGGGCATGACCCAGCTTCTGCAGCAAGCTGTCGGGCAGAGGCTGGCCAAACAGTTTTCCCTTACCTGTCAATGGATACCCGCTGAACAGGCTCTTGCCTGCGGAATTGTAAACGAGGTCCTGGCCCCGGGGGAACTTATGCACCGGGCGGGCGCCATTGCCCGCATGATCTGCGAAACCGGCAATGAGACTGCCCTCACCGTAAAGGACCTGATAGAGTACCGCAACCGGGCCACTTTTGCAGCGGCCCTGGAAAACGAAAGAAAGCCCCTCAAAGACCTGGTAGCCGCATCCGGGACCTCGTTTACCTCGCAGACATTATATAAACGGGATTGACTTTTTAACATTCTGCCTGGTTTTGCTATGATAGAAACCGCCAGGGATAAAAATCGCACCAAACACGCGGGTAACATGAATATGGCTAAACAAAACGATCCGCACCAAAATGATTCCGGCCCTTCCCGGTTCCTTGTGGAAAACCTGCATCTGCTACCCAGGGGCAGGGTGTTGGATGTGGCCATGGGATACGGCCGCAATGCCGTCTTCCTGGCTTGTTCCGGTTTTGAGGTGGAAGGAGTGGATATCTCGCCTGAGGCTGTGGCCGGGACCTTGGAGGCCGCCCGAAAAGCCGGGGTCAGCGTCATGGCCCGGGTGGCGGATTTGGAGGAGGGACACTATTCCATTCCCGGAGAAGCCTATGATGTGATCATTTGCTTCAATTACCTGTACCGGCCACTGATTCCCGCAATAAAGCAGGGTCTTCGCCCCGGCGGGATGTTGGTGTACGAAACTTTTCTCGTGGATCAGGCGCGATTCGGGCGGCCCAGGAACCCGGAACACCTGCTCGGGCACAATGAACTTCTCTCCATGTTTCGTGATTTTCGTTGTCTGCGCTACCATGAGGGAGAGATGGAGACTGGCAGGGTCGTGGCCGGCATCATAGCGGAAAAGGACTGTGATGTATCCGGTGCAGGGCCTGGGCGGCCGGGTACTTAACGGAAAAGTGTCTTGACGTTGGGCTCAGCATAGTGGTTTATGAGACGGAGTAAGGTCTTACTGGATTTCCGGACAATTCTGTTTGTCTTTGCTACCTTCGATATGTTTTATGCTTTTTATATGAGCCTCGATCAATCAAACTGCATCAAAATACTGGTGGTGGATGATCATTCTTCCATGCGGGAGGCCGTCACCGAGCTTTTAAATGACGAAGAAGACTTCGAGGTCTGTGCCCAGGCCGCCAGCGGTCTTGAAGCTGTTTAATTGGCAGAGCAATTAACTCCGGAGGTCATTGTGATGGATGTTGCCATGCCGGGAATGGATGGTATTGAGGCCATAACCCTGATTAGCCAGAGTCAACCTGATGTCAGAATTTTTGCTTTAAGCATGCACGACAACCAGCTAACAAGAAATCGCATGCATGCTGCGGGCGCGACAGCTTACATTAACAAGCACGCCCTTCCCGGAGAACTGATAAAGGCCATCCGTCGATTCTTGTGATAAAGGAGTGTTATATATACAAGGTTTGTGGCTATTGCCCGGCAGTATTTCTCTGGTTTGACTGGTTTGATGGAGAACAGGCGCACTGTCCAAGTATTGGAATACCCAAGAATAATGCCTGGGCCGGCAAAAGGACCTATTCTCAAACTGTATACCGGCCTTGATCACATCTGCCCATCTTTTCCTGTAGCTATTGTCAGGTATAACGGAAACGGCCAACGTAATCAAAAACCATAAAATTATAATTGATGGCACCGTAAAAAGTCCAATATCTGCGTTACGCGCAATTTCTCAGAATTTCACGTACGGCTAAGTACCCTGCATTCTTCGAAATTGCGCAAGCCTTGATCTTGAACTTCTAAGTAACTTCAAAAAAAGTTACTGTTATAGCTCGGTCCCGGGCTGTTTA
>JBKHFD010000120.1:0-3885 GCA_046540355.1 Desulfobacterales bacterium | reverse complement strand
CTTTTTTATTCTGTAAATGAAAAATGTAATATAAAAACTTGCACCGGAAAAATCAAATTCTACTGAAATTTGTTCAAACGTTCCTATAACATCTTGACATATTATTTGTATCGATTTATTTATAATAAAAACATTAACATTTAATCTTGAAAAGTTATGCACAATCATTTATGAACAACCTGTCCCTTGCAGAAAAACCTTGGACTGTATTTAAGAAATAGTTTTTTTATGAAAGCACCGGATGCCGCTGAAATTAAAAATGAAATCGATGAAATTTCAAACCGGATAGACAATATCCTAAAAACAGTAAAAAAGCACTATCCTGTATCGGCGGCGGAAACAACCGGAGAAACAGATTCCGGGGCCGAAGCACAACAGGAGAACTCCAACTGCCACCTTAAACAAACGCCGGATCAGGAGGCATAATGGCACTGACAAAAAATAAAATCATCGAACAGGTCAATGAACTGGGATTTACCAAGAAAAAATCAGTGGAAATCGTGGAAGCCCTTCTCGAAATCATAAAGCGAAGCCTGGAAAATGATGAGGATGTTCTTGTATCCGGCTTTGGAAAATTCTGCATAAAGAACAAAAACACCAGACGAGGCCGCAACCCTGCAACCGGCGAAGACCTCCTTCTGGACTCCCGAAAGGTGGTAACCTTTAAATGTTCGGGCAAACTTCGTGAAAGAATCAACAAGGGCAAATAGCCCGGCTATTCAAGGCCGTAGGTCTTTATCTTGCTTAAAAGAGAAGGATGACTTATCTCGAGCAGCCGGGCTGCTTTTGTGCGGTTTCCGCCGGTGGTTGCAAGCGCCTTCCGTATAAGTACCTTTTCCAGGGCCTGCCTGCCTGTTTTGATGGAATAACCGGATATTATATCATCAATCCCGCTCTGCCTGGACTCTTCGGCCTGAGCCAGCGATGAAAACAATCCGGAATCCAGTTCCTGTTCTTCTGCCAGGATAACCGCGCGCTCGATAAGATTTTCCAGTTCACGCACGTTTCCCGGCCAGCTATATTCCATGAGCATCGACATGGCCCCGGATGAAATCCCCTTTATATTCTTTTTAAACCTGGTGCTGTAGCGCTCCATAAAAAACCTGCACAGAAGCGGTATGTCCTCGGTTCTCTCGGCTAAAGGCGGCAGGTGAATAGGCATGACGTTTAAGCGGTAAAACAGGTCCTCCCGAAAATTTCCTTTCTCCGCCTCTTCTGCCAGATTCTTCGAAGTGGCCGCAATGATTCTGACATCTATTTTTTTTGAACTGGCGGTGCCCACTGGTCGTATTTCATTGTCCTGGAGCACCCTTAAAAGTTTTACCTGCAGGGCCAGAGGTAGATCTCCTATCTCATCGAGAAAAACAGTGCCGCCTGCCGCAGCTTCAAAAAGGCCGCCATAGTCCCGGTCCGCCCCTGTAAAAGCACCTTTTTTATGGCCGAAAAGCTCGCTTTCCAGAAGATTTTCCGGAATCCCGCCGCAATTGACAGGAACTATGGGCCTTTGCGAGCGCCTGCTTTCAGAATGAATGCCCCGGGCGACCAACTCCTTGCCGGTACCGCTTTCCCCGGTAATCAGCACCGTGGTATCATAGCGGGCCACCTTTCTTGCAAGCATGAAAACATCCTGCATGCTTTTGCTCTCTGCAATCATGCTGCCGAACCTGCCGGCCTCCCCCTTATTTTCAAGAAGGCTTTTTAACTCTCTGTTTTCGCTTTTCAGACTTTCGCGCTCCTCAGCCTTTTTTAAAACAACCAGCGCCTCATCCGGCTTGAAAGGTTTTGAAATATAATCATAAGCACCCTTTTTCATGGCCTCTACAGCGGTATCAATCGTGCCGTAGGCAGACATCATTATCACGCTCGTTGTAGTCAAAGACCCCGCCGCTTCTTCAAGAAAAGCCATACCGTCCATGTTGGGCATTTTTATGTCGCAGAAAATGTAATGATAGTGTTTTCCAGCAAGTTTTCCCATCGCATCTGCACCATCCTGTGCAGTGTCTACCTCATAGCCGGCATCGGCAAGCAAAAGGCTCAGCATGTGGCGCATATTTTCCTCGTCGTCTACAACGAGGATCCGTTTGTTATCCCGTCCAAATTGTTCCTGATTCATTGGAGGCTTCCATTATTTATTATACTTTTCTTGCCGGCCTGTCTTATTTGTTGCCGCTTTTCTGACTTTCTTCTGCAACCGGCAGCCTGATTACGATTTCAGTCCCTTTTGTCCCGGGAAGATTTACGTCGATTTGCCCGCCCATCTGCTCTATTATCATATAGCTTACCGATAGCCCGAGCCCCGTGCCCTTACCGGTTTCCTTGGTTGTAAAAAACGGATCAAAAATCTTGTCCAGATTCTCCTCATCTATGCCAGTACCGTTGTCAACAACCTTTAACTCTAAAATACTCTTCTCAGAAATGCAGCCTTCTGCCGGGTTCCCGTTGTTACGGGTGACAAGTCTGATAACTCCCCTGCCGGCATTATCAGACTGTTTTATGGAATCTGCTGCATTGATCATAAGATTTACCATAACCTGATGAAGCTGATCATAATCACCGTAAACCCTATCATCTTCGGCATCGAGCTGATATTCGATACTTATGCCGGAAAACAGTGGCTGCTGGGCAAGCATTTCTCCTGCGTATTTAACCATCTCATGGAGCGAAAGCACTGAAAAATCGGCGGGCCGGCTCCTGGAAAAATCCAGAAGCCGGCGTATAATCGTATTGACGCGCTGAATCTCCGCCTCTGCACGCTCGATGTAATCCAGGGCAGCATTGTCTTTATCGGAAGAAAAACGGGATTTCAGAAGTCCAAGGTATCCGAGCACGATACCTACGGGATTGCCTATTTCATGGGCAAGACCGGCAGAAAGCCGGCCTGTGGAGGCCAGCTTTTCCGCCCGTACCAACTCCTTCTGTGCTCTTTTAAGCTGCCTGTTTGACTCTTCAAGGGATTTGAGGGAAGATCGAAGTTCATCCCGGTCCGCCTCGATCCTCCTGAGCATCTGGTTAAGGGCGCCCGAGAGCCTGCTAAATTCATCATCCTGTCTTTCGGGAAACAAGTCAGAGCCCTCATTGGCCCTGTATTCGTCTGTAATGCGAATCAATTTATTTATAGGCCTGGTAAGCATCCTGGAAAGCCGCCAGCCTCCGAATGAAAGCAGGACAACCAGGTTTATAACAAGATAAAACACCGCCATCTGCTGAACATCCCGCATTGTCCTGTAAACGGGTTCCAAGGAAACAGCCGCAGTAACCGCGCCCCCGGAATCCGGCAGAGGCTCTGAAATGACTGCATAACGACTACGCGGCCAGAAAACGCCCCACACCCTACCCAGAAACCGGGTGCGTTCGCCCTCTCCCCGCAGGGTAAAATCATGAAACCTGTAAAAATCGTCTCCCATGGTTTCAGGCAGGTCATCCAGAAATTCGGTTTTCAGGCCATGGCTGGTTATAAGCGCGGCCGAGATAAGATCATTTTCGCCAACCCGAAAAATCCCCCCGGGGTCTTTTTTCTGCGTATGAGCTGTATCCGCAATCTCCGGGATACATTTTCTCGCAAACTCGATGCGCTGTTCCACCATCATCTGTTCAGTGATCTGCAAAAGAACCAGATCGGTCAGCGCGATTGCTACAAACAGCAAAAACGCGACATTTATTAAAATACCGGTCTTTAGACTTTTAAATCGCATGGAACAATCAAACCATACAGACACTGAATAAATGTGGATTCGTAAAAAACTTCTAACTTCATTTGAAGTTTTACAGGAATTCCGCAGGGATCCAGCGCAACCCAGATATTGGACTTTTTACTTTGCCATTTTGTCATAAAAAAGCCCCGATGTCCAGTAATTGGGCATCGGGGCTTTTTTATGGAAAAATTCC
>JBKHFD010000119.1:0-3894 GCA_046540355.1 Desulfobacterales bacterium | reverse complement strand
TTCGGGGATCTCGGGGTGCTGCATGGTAAAGCCCTTTACATGGGTCTCATAGATAACAGTCTCGTGCCAGGCAAGATGCAGGCGGCGGTCGCCGGTCCAGTCAAAATGGGGCTGGTGGACCACGCACCTGGGGACAAAAGGCGCGCTGTCTGTCTCGCTTCGTATATCCGGGCCTTTGTCAAAGGGATAGGGGAATACGGCTTCGTTCCATTCAATACTGCCGGAAAGGGCCTTTGCATAAGGGTCGAGCAGAAGTTTTGCCGGATTGCAGCGATGGCCGCTTTCCGGCTCCCAGGGGCCGTGGACTCTGTAGCCGTACTGCTGGCCGGGCTCTATTGCCGGCAGGTAGCCGTGCCAGCAGAAACCGGTCACTTCAGGCAGGTCAAGGCGGGTTTCTTCGCCGTTTTCGTCAAACAGGCACAGTTCTACCCTGTCTGCGATTTCTGAAAAAATGGAAAAATTGGTGCCTGCCCCGTCATAAACGGCACCCAGGGGAAAAGGGGTTCCCGGCCAGATTTTCATGGTTTGATAATTCCTTCTGCTTCTAAGTTTCTTTCACTTAAGGGGGTCGCTGGTTTTCTTTTCTGACACCCACAGAGAAAAAGCCGTTTTTTCCGATCCCGTTATAAGGAAATGATCCGCATATTGGTCGGCCATGGCGATATGGTTAGCGATTCACCTATTTTTTTGGGAAGTACTTCACGTTGTTAATATTTTTGAAATCTGAATCCTGAGTCCATATGGTTGCGTTGAATTCTTTTGCTGTTGCTATAATAATACTGTCAGCCATTGGGATACCATTCTCCAGACTTATTTTTGAGGCTGCGACAGCCAAAGAACTCGTCAAATCCACAACCATTCCTTTCCGCATAGCAGCGACTGCCTGTAACCCCTCATTTTCTTCCGACTCCCGAAGAACCACTTTAAAGACTTCATAAATAGTGACCGTCGGGACAACAAGTGATTCCGTGTCCCTCAAAGGGGGCAAAAAATTCCCGGCGTTCTTACCGTCGGCAAAATATGCAAGCCAACCCGAAGAGTCGACAATATTCATACTCTGTCTTCCTCTCGTTCGAATTCCGTGTTTATCCCCTTCAAAAATCCCCGGAGTTCTTTAATGTCTTTTTCCGGAATAAGTTCGATTCGACCGTTGTATTCTATTACCTGCATTTTTTGTCCCGGCCGAATATGAAGCGCCTGCCTGACAGCTTTGGGTATAACAACTTGATATTTTGGAGACACAGTTACAGTTTGCATGTCAATTCTCCATCGATAATATTTTAGTATTACGATAATATAATCGATTGCGATTGTCAAATCCTGTTTGAGCCTGGTGTCCATGGGGTCCATGGGGTCACCTTGAATTTGTCATTATGGGAATGCTTCAGAGACAAAATCAAGGTTGGCCCCGCGTGGATCTTCCATGAGCTCGAGAAGCTCGTCGCGGGTAAAGGTTTTGAGCAATCCGGGATCGTCTTCCGAGATTACCTCGTTTAGGAGGTTTTTCTTGCGGTCAATGATGGCCGAAATTTTTTCCTCGAGGGTGCCCTCTGTAACCAGCTTGAATACCTGCACGCCGAGGCTCTGGCCTATGCGGTGAACCCGGTCTGTTGCCTGATCCTCTTTTGCGGCATTCCACCATCTGTCGTAATGAATCACCACGGACCCGCCGGTAAGGTCTATGCCGCTTCCCCCGGCTTTCAGGCTGCCAGCGAAAACCCGGCAGTCCGGGTCGTTGTTGAACCTGTCTATTTCTTTTCCCCGGCTGCGGGTCTGGCCGGTGATGCTGGCGCTCTTGATTCCGCGGGTATCCAGGTATTTAAGAATCAGGTTTACCATGGATACAAACTGGGAAAACACCACTACCTTGCGGTCGTTTTCCAGGCAGGTATCAAGGAGTTCGGTGAAAAGCTCCCATTTTCCGGAATCCATTTCCGAAAAAGCCTTGTCCTCGCAAGACAGCCCGCTGGTTTCCGCAATGGTGGCCGGATGATTGCAGATCTGCTTAAGCAGGGTAAGAAGCGCGAATATATGAATATACGGTATATCCTGATCCGCGTTCATTAACTGCTGCCGCAGCTTTTTGCCTCTGCCTGCGACAGCGTCCCGGTAAAGGCGCACCTGGGCGTCGGTGAGGCGGCAATAGCGAATGTCCTCGATTTTTTCCGGCAGTTCGTCCAGGACCGCGGCCTTGGTGCGGCGCAGGGCAAAGGGTTTGACCAGGCGGCGCAATTGCCCGCGGCGGCGTTTGTCCCCTGTTTCATAAAGACCGCGGAATTCGTCATCAGAGCCAAGATAGCCCGGAAGGACAAGGTCTGAAAGTGACTTTAAGTCTCCGAGCCGGTTTTCAACAGGGGTGCCTGTTACCGCAATTTTAAGATCCGCCCTTATTTCTTGTGCGGCTGCATAAGACTTGGTCGCAGGGTTTTTGATATAATGGGCCTCGTCAAAAGCGGCGGCACCGAAGCGGTATTTTTTCAGTATCTGCGCATCGCGCAGCAGAATGCCGTAGGAGGTTATCATTACCGAAGCAGAGCCCGGATTTGCTTTGATTTCACGGTCCGCGCCGTGATATACGACCGGTTCCAGATGTGGTGCGTGATCCCTTATTTTGCGCTCCCAGTGGGATATCACGGTGGTGGGACATACCACCAGGAAAGCGCCGGGATTTGCTCCGTTTTCAGCCAGCATGCTCATCAGGGCCATGACCTGGTGGGTTTTTCCCAGCCCCATTTCATCGCAGAGAAGACCGCCGAACCGGTTTTCATAAAGAAATGCCAGCCAGCGGGTCCCGTTTTTCTGGTATGTGCGAAGCTCGCTTGACATGCCCGTGCCAGGTTCCGGCAGGGAGGAGGGCTGCATTTCAAGGATGGCCCGGATTTTTCCAGAAAACTCCTTTCGCTGGCCGGTCACCTGTACAGGTTCCTCAAATGCCGCCTGGAGCCGCAGCAGGTTCATGCGGCTCATTTTCAGAGTGTTTTCACCTTTTGCCAACTGGTCTGAAACATCGCTTCCGGGCTGGCCGGTAACAGCGCCAAGATCCACCGCCCGGGTATCCACCAGGCCGTCGGCCACCGGCAGGTATCTTTTGCCTGACAGGCGTGCCTCATAGATATCAGAAAGCCGGACCGATACGTTTTCACCGAATCCGTAGTTGACCGAAAGCCAGCACCAGTCGCGCTCCATGGCAGACGGTTCTATTTCCACCCGGGTGCATTTCCTGTGGATTTTAAGCTGCTGTGCGCCGGGATCGATTATGTTGGGAGGGGAAAATATATCACCCAGCTTCTCTATAACTTCCGGAAGTTTTTCCTGTTTTATTTTTTTTGTGTACTGACTGCCGAATAAAGGTCCGTATTGATCCGGAGTCTTCCAGGTGGCAAACACTTTTCTTTCAGGGATGTAGAGCGCATCCTTGAACCAGTATTTTTTAAGCCGGCTTCGTTCGATTGCTTCTGTGGAGCCGTCAGGCAGGTAAAGAAGCAGAAAAAGGGTCAGTTTGAGGTTGTTTGATTCATCCGCGGAGACCTTTACGATGGATTCCAGGGACTCTGGCCAGAAAGTAATCCCCTGGCTGTTTTTAAAATCCGGCTCCAGTTCCTGGCGAACGCGCATGGCGGCATTTGAGGGAACTGCAATTTCAAGGCGGCGGGACAGACGGTCTTCACACCTTATCATGAACTTGCCGGATGCTTCGTCTATGTATGCTTCCAGGGCGGCCCCGCTGTTTGCAGAGACATTTTTGAAATGATAGCACAGCCTGTACCAGAAGCTTTCCTCCAGGGCCTGGCGGCGGTTTTTCATCCCCCGGGCATCCATGGCGGCCTCTGATTCGGTCAGGGTCATTTTTGCAAGCATTTCAAAAATGCGCCACCTGTGAAAGGGATTGTCGTC
>JBKHFD010000118.1:0-4036 GCA_046540355.1 Desulfobacterales bacterium | reverse complement strand
ATAAGAGGCCATCATGAGAGTCCAGCTTCCCCAGCTTTTGTGGTATGAAAACAACATCCTTGAAATTGATCTGCCCGATGACTGGGACGTGGAGATATGTCCCATGAAAGGCGCCGGCCGTCCTCTTCTTACGGTTGAGCAGATGGAGGCCGCGATTTTAAATCCAATTGAATCTCCCCGTATCCGCGATATTGCAAAAGGTAAAAAAACCGCGGTTATAGTATTCGATGATATGACCCGGCCTACAAGAACCTACGAGCTGGCCCCGATTGTATTAAAGGAACTGGAAGCCGCCGGCATAAAAAAGCAGGACATAACCTTTGTTTGCGCCCTGGGGGCCCACGGCGCCCTGACCCAGATCGAGCTTCGCAAAAAGCTCGGCACCCATATCCTTGAAAACTACCGGGTATTTAATCACAACCCCTATGAAAACTGTGTAGAGGCAGGGACCACGAGCTACGGGACCCCGGTGATGTTTAACAGGGAGGTAATGGAGGCTGATGTCAAGATCGGCATCGGATGTGTTACCGCACACCCACAGGCCGGATTCTCCGGCGGCGGAAAACTTCTTTTGCCCGGTGTTGCCCATATCGACACCATAAGCCATTATCATCTTGAAGTGGCCGCCAAGGCACCTGAAACCATGGGTCTTGGCAAATACGAAGACAATATCCTGCGCAAAAATATACACGAAGCCGCGGCAATGG
Source organism: Desulfobacterales bacterium (assembly GCA_046540355.1). Classification (GTDB taxonomy): domain Bacteria; phylum Desulfobacterota; class Desulfobacteria; order Desulfobacterales; family Desulfosalsimonadaceae; genus Desulfosalsimonas. The sequence continues at coordinate 3,329 of JBKHFD010000118.1, read as the reverse complement.
CAGGTATGGATTTTACAATAAATGTGATTTTCAATGACCGGGGATGCACAACAGCGGTTTTTGCCGGCGATATTTTCGCCGCGCACGCCCAGGCTGTCGAACTTGCAAAAAGCGTATATGAGACCAGCCTGAGCAGTCCGGGAAAAGACTTGGTTATAGCCAACGCCTTTGCCAAGGCCAATGAAATGACCATTGCAACCCGCCTGGGGATAAACGCACTTGGCGGCACAAAAGGAACAGTGGTGGTTATAGCAAATTCGCCCGAGGGACAGGTGGTTCACTATCTTCTGGGCCGCTTCGGCAGAAATTACGGGGGCCGGCAATATCCTGTAACAAAGGTGCCTCCCGATCTTGACCTTATTATAATGGCACCGCATTTGGGCAAGAATTTTGCGGACTGGTTTGCAAACCCCGAAGAAATTACGTTTACCCGCAGCTGGGATGAGACCATGGATAATCTAAAGGGCAGATTCGGGGCGAAAACAAAGGTTGCAGTGGTTCCAAACGCCACCATGCAGTACTGAAAAAAAATGCACTCGCATCAGGAGCAGGCATGAAGGATTCCATACTGATAATTGACCAAAAAGACAATGTGGCCGTAGCCCTGCAGGACCTGGATGCAGGGGAAAAGGTTGAAGCCGAAGGCATGGAGCCCATAACGGTGGCAGAGCCGGTTCAGGCGGCACACAAGATAGCCCTGCGGGATATCGAACCCGGCGAAAATATAATCAAATACGGAGAAACGGTGGGAAAAAGCACGGCGCAGATAAAAAAAGGCGCCTGGGTGCATACTCACAACCTGGAGGGCGGCCGATGAAAAACACGGAAAAAATATACGGATACAAACGGCCGGACGGACGGTTCGGTACAAGGAATCACGTGCTTGTCATTGCAACTGTTTCCTGTGTAAACGGGGTGATAAACCGCGTGGCAAAAGAGGTTCCCGAAGCCGTATGTATTCCCCACGGATACGGATGCGGCCGCGGCGGCAGGGACAGGGAGATTCTTTTCCGCGTATTTTCCGGTATGATACGGCACCCCAACGTAGGGGGCGCGGTACTGGTCGGCCTTGGATGTGAAAGATCAAATATCAAATCCCTGCTTCCTCTTATAGACACATCTGAAAAACCTGTTACCTGCCTTAATGTGCAGGAGGAAGGCGGCTCCCTTAAGACCGGGGACAAGGCGATAAAAGCGGCCCGGAAGCATTTGTCCGCCATATCAGGGGCAAAGCGCGAACCCATGGACTGGAAGGACATGCTGGTTGCAATTGAGTGCGGCGGCTCTGATGCGTTTTCCGGCATAACTGCCAACGTGGCCATGGGCGCGGTATCTGACTGGCTTATCGACCGGGGGGCCTCTGTTATGTTCGGGGAAAATACCGAAATGATAGGAACCGGGCATGTGCTTGCCCGCCGGGCACAAGACGAGGATGTTGCAAAACAGATCACTCAGATGGTTGATCGAGCAGAAGACCTGACCCGAAAAATCCTTGGAGATAAGGCAGGCCTTGTGATTTCGCCGGGAAACATGGACGGGGGCATGAGCTCGATTGCGGAAAAATCCATGGGCTGCATTGTCAAGGGAGGCACCAGACCCATTGTCGAAGTGGTGGATTACGGGCAGCCGCCTTCGAAAAGCGGACTTATACTGCAGGACGGCCCCGGATACGACCCTGATTCACTTACCGGCTTTGCGGCAAGCGGGTCCCAGCTCATGTTTTTTACCACCGGCAGGGGCTCGCCTGCGGGATTTCCCGGAATACCGGTAATCAAAGCTGCCAGCAACAGCCGGACTTACAGGGCCATGGAAGATGACATGGATATAAACGCGGGCGAACTGGTGGAAGGAAAACAGTTAGATAAACTGCGTGATGAAATAATTGAAAAGATGATCCGGACTATAAACGGCGAACTTTCAAAGCCGGAGGCAAATCGCATGGATGTTTTTACAATGCTCACCGTGAATCCCTCATTTTAGAAAACTGCAGGATTTATATTGCTCCGGTAAGTGTTCTGCTGTATTTTTTTATTTTTTCCCGATGATTAACTGTTTTTCACGGAGCAGAACACATGCAATCAAATCTTCCATACGGCTGCATGCCGCTTGTCCTTGTTGCTGTACTTGCGATATTTCTCCCCATTTTTCTGGCAGACGTGATGCTCACGGCCATGACAAGGCTCGGTTTAAGCCCGGAAACCTCCGTTCTTGCAGCAATGGGCATCTTCATGGGCGGGCTGATCAATATACCAGTCAAAAAAATTCCCAGGGAAAATTCGGTTGAATTTTCTCCGCATACCATGTTCGGAGTGCGGCGTTTTCTTCAGGGACAGGTACACGAAAGACAATATACCGTTCTTGCGGTTAATTTCGGTGGATGTATCGTCCCCTGCATAATAGTGTTATATCAGCTGGGCCGTCTTCTCGGATACGGGCCTCATGCATTTGCCGCGGCCCTGGCCGCTATTGCCGTAAACATTGCAGTCTGCTACAAACTGGCACAGCCTGTAGCCAATGTGGGCATTGCCATGCCGCCGCTGGTGCCTGCTCTGGCTGCTGCGGCCTGTGCCATTTTATTCGGCCATGAACTGGCCCCATCCATCGCTTTCTGCGCCGGAGTGATGGGTCCGCTGCTTGGAGCAGATCTGATGCATCTAAAGGATATTGAAAAGATAAATACAGGTGTTGCAAGCATCGGCGGTGCAGGCACATTTGACGGAATCGTCATATCAGGCCTTCTGGCAACCCTGTTGGCATAAGCCGCAGCGAGTATGCATCTTCCTTGTATCTGCGGCAAACTTGAAAATCGCTCAATTTAGGTTTAGTAAAAGCCTGAAAACCGGAAACCGAAAATTATCCAAGGCCAAGGGAGGTAAAAAATGCAGATTCTCATACTTTATTATTCCAGGGGAGGCAACACCAAAAAACTGGCAGAAGCGATTGCAGAAGGCATTGAATCTGTCAACGGAGCAAGCGCGCTTCTGAAATCAACCAGCGAGGTCACAAAGGACGATTTTGTGAACTCCGCGGGAATTATTGCCGGATCCCCTGTTTACTTCGGCGTAATGGCGGCGGAACTCAAAAAGATTTTTGACGACTACGTGGGAATCCGCAAACAGATGGAAGGCAAGGTCGGAGCGGCATTTGCCACTTCAGCCGACCCCACAGGGGGCAAGGAAACGACCATGATGTCTATTATCCAATCTCTGTTGATATATGGAATGGTGATTGCCGGAGACCCCATGTCCGCCACAGGACACTACGGTACTGCCTGCTCGGGAGCCCCGGATGAAAAGGCAAGGAGCAATGCCGCAAAGCTGGGGAGCAGG
>JBKHFD010000117.1:0-4039 GCA_046540355.1 Desulfobacterales bacterium | reverse complement strand
TAAAGCAGACATATTATATTTTACGGACTTTTAAAGTTGATGGCACCGTAAAAAGTCCAATATCTGCGTTACGCGCAATTTTTCAGAATTTCACGTACGGCTAAGTACGCTGCATTCTTCAAAATTGCGCAAGCCTTGATCTTGAACTTTTTCCGGCGCCATCTAAAATCAGACTTTTTACGAGAGCATCAAAGTTGAGAAAAGAACACAGGCCTTATGCCGTCAAACGCCTGAACATAAAGCTGCACGAACTTTTCACAAGATGCTTTCTAAAGCCCCAGCTCGATCATCTCGGCCGGGGCTTTATGTTTGTCCGGCCCTGGAATATCAAAATTTTTGGAGCCCCCATCACCATAGGCAATTACGCCAACATACTGGCCACCTCTGACAGCAAGGTCAGACTGACCGTGTGGCCGGCGCAAAAGGGAATGGGACGAATATCGATCGGCGACTGCTGCCTGATCTGCCCGGGGGTCAGGATAAGCTCCGCAGCGGAAATAATGATCGATGACAGCAGCATGATAGCTGGAAACGCCTTTATCACGGATGCTGACTGGCACGGAAAATATGACAGGGTCAATACGATAGGACCTTTAAAACCGGTATTTATCCGGAAAAATGTATGGATAGGCGACAGTACAATCGTATGCAAGGGGGTTACCATCGGGGAAAACAGCATTATAGGGGCCGGCTCCGTGGTGGTGAAAAACATCCCGCCAAATGTAATCGCAGCGGGAAATCCTGCAAGGGTGGTTCGCGAGCTTGATACTGAAAAACCCGTGTTTACACGCGCCCTGTGGTTTGCAGACCCTGTCCGGCTTAAAAAGGAGATTGAATTCGCAGATCGTCGCCTGCTGTCGCAAAACACTCTTCTGTACTGGATTAAAACATTGGCGGCACCTGGCAGAAATGATTAAAATCCCGGCCTGTTTATAATATTGACCCGCCGGGCATGAACACTTATTTTATCAGTAAAAATCGGATGTGAGGTTTTATGGCCGAGGAAAAAGACATTGTACTTATTTATCATGAAGACCAGCCGGTGGTATTCGCCAGGGTGGAAGACATACAGCCGGATGTGAAAAAGGACTGGTATCACATCAGCCTTATGCTGCTTAAGCTTCCGGTCCAGACGGTGACCTGGATTTTAAAGGATGAATATATAAACGGAGCTGAATTCACCATGGGCGGCCAGCGCATGCGGCTGGAAAAAATTGAACCGCCCCGCCTGCAGGAAACCGAACCGGAACAGGAGGACCAAGGGGAAGATCAAGGTGAAGAATCCGGCCACGGGGAGACAAAAGATAAAGATAAGGACGAAAAAACCGTAATTTCCTTAAAAGACCGCAAACCAAAGCGGTCCTGATCAAAGCCGGTCCGGTTTATTTCATGAAAAACAGAATTGTAATATCCGCCTCCAGGCGAACAGATATCCCTGCTTTCTACATGGATTCCTTTATGGAGGGAATAAAAAGGGGATTTTTCACTGTAAAAAATCCCTTCAGCAATTCTTTCCATACCGTGCCTGCCGCACCGCAGGAGGTTCATACAATTGTCTTCTGGTCAAAGGATTTCGGCCGCTTCCTGGGCCGGGGCTATGACCGCACCCTGCAGAATGCTGGCTACAACCTTTTTTTTAATTTCACTGTCAACTCGGAATCCTCCCTGCTTGAGCCCAATATTCCTCCGCTTTTAAAACGACTGGAGCAGGCTGAAAAGCTGTGTTCCCGCTTCGGCCCGCAAACCCTTCAATGGCGGTTTGACCCTGTCTGCTTCTACCGGAAAAACGGAACTGTAAAGCATAACCTCGACGATTTCAAATACATCGCAGAGAGCCTGTCTTCGCTCGGGATTGGCAGGTGTGTGACCAGCTTTGCAGATGTTTATCCGAAAATGAAAAAACGTACTGCGCACATGAAGAGTTTTCAATGGATTGATCCGCCGATCGAAGAAAAAATCCGTACCATTCTCAATATGCAGCAGATGCTTGAAAAACTCGGGATAGACCTTTATACCTGCTGCGAAAAAGACTTGATCCATGCCCTTGGACCGGAGTCAAAAATCGAGCCAAGCGCCTGCATCCCGAACCGGTATCTTGCAGAACTGTTCGGGGAAGGAATCTCGTTTCAAAAGGACCAGGGCCAGCGCAGGCAATTTGGCTGCGGATGCATGGTGTCAAAAGACGTGGGAGGATATTCGGACCAGCCCTGCTTCCACAACTGCCTTTACTGTTATGCAAACCCGAAGGCCGGTTAAACAGAGCTATGAATGAAACTTTTAACATAGGTAAACTGCAGTTTGATTCACCGACCGTAATGGCGCCCATGGCGGGAGTGACCGATTCCGCCTTCCGAAAAATGGTCAAAAAGAGAGGCTGCGCACTTGTATGCTCTGAAATGATCAGCGCAAACGGGCTCTGTCACGGATCCGAAAAAACGTTCCGAATGATGGAGCACAAGGATGGTGAAAAGCCCTTAAGCATCCAGATATTCGGGGCAAAGCCGGCAAATATGGCAAGGGCCGCCCAGATGGCCGAGCAATCCGGAGCTGATATAATAGACATCAACTGCGGGTGCGCGGTCAAAAAAGTTGTAAAAACCGGTGCGGGCGCTGCTCTGATGAAAAACCGCGGGGCTTCCGAATCGGTGATAAGGGCTGTTTGCGAGGCGGTAAAGATCCCTGTAACGGTCAAAATGAGGAGCGGATGGGAGCCTTCCGGAGAAGACGCTCTTTTGCTGGCCCGTATTGCACAGGACTGCGGAGCGGATGCAGTGACGGTTCACCCCCGCACTGCAAAACAAAGATTTTCCGGAAAGGCGGACAAAAGGGTAATAGCTGATATAAAACAGGCCCTGTCGATTCCGGTTATAGGAAACGGCGATATCCGCACCGCAGGTGAAGCCCTGGAAATGATGAATCAGACCGGATGCGACGCTGTGATGATTGGAAGAGCCGCCGTGGGCGATCCCTGGATTTTTTCCCGCATCCGGGCCCTGCTTTCCGGGACGGAGTTTACAGAACCTGATCTTGAGATGCGGTTTTCGGAGATAAAAGGCTATGTATCGGATATGGTTTCATTTTACGGCGAAACTCATGCCTGCAGGATCATGAGAAGCCGCCTCGGCTGGCTGTTAAAGGGGCTTCCCCAGGCAAGCCGCTGGCGGGAGGCCTTGACAGGCATTTCCACAAAGACTGATGCATACACAATACTTGACGATTATCAGAATCAGCTATCTGAACCCAACCTGAGCGATTTTCAAGTTCGCCGCACCACCGATTCCACGAAACCGATTACAAAATCGGCATAGTCCTGAACCGAAACCTGCCTGCGGGAATATTTCCATCGCTTTAGATACCAGTCCTGGAGCATGGCTTTTATAACCGCTGCGGTAAGAGGGGGGGTGTCCACCCGGAGTTCGCCTTTTTGCGCGCCTTCCTCCAGGATACGCATGAATATTTCCTCTGTTACAAGCTCATTTTCTATGGCCTTTTTGCGCTGCTCGCGGCTCAGGTTTTTGGCCTCCATGTAGGAGAAATAAAACCAGGGCTGCATGACCTCGGTAAGATACAGATGAGCGCGGATTGCGGCCCTGAGCTGGATCAAAGGCGAATCCCCTGAATTTACGCTGCGGGACAGAACCTTTAGGGTAATGCGCCTTCCCTGGTTCTGTATCATTTCAAGAAGCTCGTCCTTGCTGGAGAAATACGAATAAAGAGCACCCATCGAAAGCCCCGAGACCCGGCTCAAATCCCTGAGGCTCATGGTCTGGAAACCCCTTTCATTTGAAATTTTCAGGGTGGTATGGAATATGTTCACAAGATTCCTAACCGCAACTGCTTCCTTTTTTATTTTTATCCTGTGCTGGTTTTCCCTGAAGATGTCCCTGCAAATCTCCTCCATGGACAACAGGGCCATTTGCCTGAAGTCATCGAAGGTCTCTATATCTGATACTGTATTCAAATTCTGCATGGTTTGCCGGGTCGTGTGCCGTAAAGAATTTTGATGCTCTCGTAAAAAGTCTGATTTTAGATGGCGCCG
>JBKHFD010000116.1:0-4050 GCA_046540355.1 Desulfobacterales bacterium | reverse complement strand
CTCATCTTCTGTGCTATGGTCAATTGCGTTGACCGGGCAAATCTCGGAGCATATCTGGCAGCCGCCGGTTTTAAAATGCATGCACACGTCCCGGTCAATGGCCGGGGTATTGGGCACGGCCTGTGCATAGGGCACATATATGGGCTTTCGGCCCTTAAGGCCCACATCATATTCTGATTTGATTTTTTCCGGCTGATGGGCAGTGACCCGGGAGTTGATTGTGTCAAGAGTAATATGACCGGTGGGGCATACAAAGGCGCATGCTCCGCAGGCAAGGCATATGTCTGTCTGCACGCCAAACGGAGTGTCCACCCTGAGATTCAGCCCACGGTCAGCAAGCGTAATGGCACTGTTGCCCATTTTTTCACACATCCGCGTGCACATGCCGCAGAGAATACAGGTGTTTTCCTCGGTCTCAAACCTGGGCTGTTCAATGCCATATTTTTTGGCCAGTTCCTGGAGTACGGGAACTTCGGAGCATCTTGCAAGAAGCATTTCAACAATAAGCTTGCGGCCTTCATGCACCGTTTCACTGTCTGTCTGAATCTCCATGCCTTCCCAGATTGGATAGTTGCAGGCGGTGACGAATTTGGTTCTTCGGCCGTCAAAGAGTTCAACCGTGCAGAGCCGGCACATGCCCACCGGTTCCAGTGCCTTGTGATTGCAAAGTGTCGGTATGTAGACGCCGTTGTTTTCCGCAACCTGGAGCAGGTACTGGCCTTCCTCGCCTTGAACCATTTGTCCGTTCAGCTTGAAAGTAATCATATCTGGTTTTATCCTTGATTAGTTATCTGATCACAACAGCATTAAACTTGCAGACATCATAGCAGATGCCGCATTTGATGCATTTATCCTGATCAATTTGATGCACTTCCTTCTTCTCGCCGGAAATCGCTTCCTGGGGGCATTTTTTGGCGCACAGGGTGCACCCGTTGCAGGCCTCCTCATCTATTTCATAGTGGAACAGGGGCTTGCATACGCCCGCCGGACATTTTTTGTCCTGGATGTGTGCTTCGTATTCATCCCGGAAATACAAAATAGTGGTTAGTACAGGATTGGGGGCTGACGTGCCAAGGCCGCACAACGAGAATTTCTGCATCATGCTGCCGAGTTCCTCAAGCAATTCGATATCGCCCTGCCTGCCTTCGCCTTCGCAGATCCGGTTTAATATCCCTACCATCTGCTTTAAGCCTTCGCGGCACGGGTTGCATTGACCGCAGGACTCTTCTATCAGAAAATCGATGAAATAACGGGCCACATCCACCATGCAGGTGTCCTGGTCCATTACGATCATGCCGCCCGATCCCATGATAGAGCCGAGCTTTGTCAGCTCGTCAAAATCAACGGGAGTGTCCAGGAACTGCTCGGGAATACAGCCGCCCGAGGGGCCCCCTGTCTGGACTGCCTTGAATTCTTTCTTATTTGGGATGCCGCCGCCGATATCAAATATAATCTCTCTTAAGGTAGTACCCATGGGAACTTCCACCAAGCCGGTGTTTACTACCTTTCCCACCAGCGAGAAGATCTTGGTCCCCTTGCTGTAATCGGTGCCCATGGAGGTATACCAGTCTGCCCCCTTGTTGATTATCAGAGGAACATTGGCCCATGTTTCCACGTTGTTTAAGTTTGAAGGGCTGTCCCTGAAGCCTTTTTCGGAGGTGTGAACGTATTTTGCCCTCGGGCGCCCGGGTTTTCCTTCCAGGGAAGCCATTAATGCGGTTGATTCACCGCATACAAATGCGCCGCCGCCTTTGCTGATATGGATATCAAAATCAAAGCCGGATCCCATGATGTTTTCCCCCAGAAGACCCGTTTGTCTGGCCTGCTCAAGAGCGTTCTGGAGGTTTGCCACAGCAAGGGGGTATTCGTGACGGACATATACATACCCATCATTGGAGCCAATGGCATAGGCGCCGATAATCATTCCTTCTATGACACAGTGCGGGTTTCCTTCAAGAAGCCCTCTGTCCATATATGCGCCGGGATCGCCCTCGTCCGCATTGCAGATCACGTATTTTGGGGACTTATGCCTGCTGCAGGTCTCCCATTTTATGGCCGCGGGGAACCCCCCTCCGCCGCGCCCCCGCAGATTGGCGTTTTTAACTTCCTCAATTATCTGCTTTGGTTCCATTTCAAAGAGGGCTTTTTTCAGGGCGGTATATCCCCCGAGAGCCAGGTAATTATCAATTTTGTTGGGATCTATTAACCTGGTTTGCCCGAATATGTATCTGGTCTGAAGCTTATAGAACGGTATGTCTCCTTCTTTGGCTATGCGCTTTTTTGTGGCGGGATCCCTGAACAGGAGCTTTTGAACCGGCTCGTTGTGAACAAGGGTTTTTTCAACGATTTCCGGAATGTTTTCCAGTTTGACCTTTGGATAAAAAATTCCTCCCGGGTCGATTACCATGATCGGGCCCTGCTCGCAGTAGCCGTGGCATCCAGTAAGCCTGATTTCGAATTTGTCTGCAATTCCTTGTTTTTCCATCTCTTCGGTCAGGGTGTCACGGATTTTGTCACTGTTGTGAATAATGCAGCCGGGCCCCGAGCACAAAGAGATCAATCCTGCATCCGGGCCCTGCTCTTTTGCCTGGAGTTTTTCTATGTATTTGTCCAGCGCCTCTTTGCTTTCAAATTTAACCATGGCTGAGTTCAACCTCCGTAAGCAATGCCGTTAAGAGGCATTTTTCTTGTAGTCTTCAATGATGTTTAGCGTACTTGTTCGGTCAAGACCGCCGTGCATGTTCTTGTTTACCATAATTACAGGTCCGGCGGCGCAGCACCCCAGGCAGCGTACGGTTTCGAGAGTAAACAGGCCATCGACGGTTGTTTGTCCCGGTTCGACCTGAAGCTTGTCTCCAAGCGCATCAATAATTTTTTCTGCACCCCTGACGTGGCAGGCCGTTCCGGTGCATACGTTTATGATGTGCTTTCCGCGCGGCTCGAGACTTATGGTTTTGTAAAAAGTGGCCACGCTGTATATAAGGCTTTTGGGTACATCGAGCTTTTCGGCAAGGACCGGGACGCATTCCGGAGGGACGAAATTATACTGCTCGTTGATATCCTGCATTATCATCAGCAGCGATTCCTTGTCGCTGTTGAATTTGTCAATAGTGTGGTAAATTTGTTGCCAGTCAATCTGTACTGTATGTTCCATGGCGAAAGAATCCTTTTTGCCGACTGAAGTTAGGCCGTCTGCGGTTCGTTTAATTCAGCGGGTACCGACGTCTGGGTTACAGGGCAGTTTTCAACGCATGCCCCGCATCCGGTACAAAGATCCATGTTGATGCTTCTTGCCCGTTTTCTTACTTTGACCTTAAAGTTCCCGGGTTTGCCTTCAATGGCTTCCAGATCCGCGTAAGTGATTAATTCGATGTTTAAGTGCCGGCCGACCTCGACCAGTTTGGGCGAGATAATTCACATGGCGCAGTCGTTTGTGGGAAACGTCTTGTCCAGCTGCGACATCACTCCGCCGATTGACGGGCTTTTCTCCAAAAGGTATACGTAATACCCGGAATCTGCCAGATCCAATGCTGTCTGCATGCCCGAGATCCCCCCGCCGACTACCAGAACGGAACCGATTGTTTCCTGTGCCATAGTGCACTCCTACAGAGATAAAATTAAATTGGGATACAATATTTTTCGGTTGCTGTGTTAAAGCAAAACAAACCAAATTAATGGATAAAAGCATTTGATATCTGTAATTCTGTATATTGTCAATGAAATTTTAAAATCCTGCATCCCCGGGTGTTTTCTACGCGCCCGGCAAAACAGGTTTCAAAATCCTTTAAGCCCTTCGGAAACAGATATACATCGGCTTTTTGGGTTTGAATTTTTGGCGATACTTAATATAATGAAATTAAAAACAGTATAAAAATGATGGCACCGTAAAAAGCAATTTACACCGCCGCGGCGGTATTTTTGCAGGAAGGAAACCCTGCGGTCGGGGTCAGTTTTTTCGCTCCTGACCGCAAGCGCTCAATGTCGCTTCAAAAACTGACCCCGACCTTGGGTTTCCTTGGAAGTCCAGTATCTGCGTTACGCGTAATTTCT
>JBKHFD010000115.1:0-4103 GCA_046540355.1 Desulfobacterales bacterium | reverse complement strand
AGGTCGCTTAAGCGGTCAAATTCGCTATAACTGATGACCCGGCCGGTGTCAGCAAAGACAATGCAGTCATTTTCAGGCGTCAGATCCGCCCAGCGCATGATATAGTCCGGAAGCAGGGGCAATTTCCACTGGTTGTTAAACTGTTTTTTTCTGAGTTCGGTTTCCATCAACCCTCCATTCTTTTTTCTGCTTTTGGCTGAAGCGGATCAGCTCTGAATTTTTGTAATTCCGGTCTAAAATCGTGGCTGCCCTTAAAAAGCCACCCGGGATATGAGGCTGCGCATATCCCGGGTGCAAACCCTTATTTTGAAACATTTGGCAAGGCTTGGATTTGTTATGTTTAACGCATTCCGCCCTTGCCGCCGCCGCCTTTTCCCCGGCCGCCCTGGGCCGGCCCCTTGCCTTTGGCGCCGCCGCCCATGCCCTGTCCGCCTTGTCCCGGCCCGCGTCCACGGCCGCCGCCGCCTTTGCCCTGTCCTCCCTGGGCAGGGCCCCGACCGCGGCCGCCGCCGCCACCACCCAGGCCCTGGCCGCCTCCGGGCTGGCCGGTTGCCGTGGATACGGGAGAAAGCGAATTGCGCTGCCAGGCTTCAATGGCCTCATGAACCGTGGCTGCCGAGCTGGTGAAAATCTGCATCCGGCTTTGGCTCAGAACTTCCATGGCCTTGGGACCGATTTTTCCGGAAATGAGCACATCCACACCGGCATTGCTCACCATTTGAGCGGCTTGAATGCCCGCGCCCTGTGCCTGGGCCTGCTGCCGGGAATTGTCCAGAAATGAGATGTTCTGTGTGTCTGTGTCAAAGACAACAAACCCCGCGCATCGGCCGAAACTCGGGTCTAACCCGTCTTGCAGGGATTGTCCTTTGGAACTGACTGCGATTTTCATGGCTTTATCTCCTTATTTGATAAAAAAAGGGTTTCTAAAATCAGAATGAGTTTTGGATCGTTGCGGATAAACCTGAAAATATGGCCTGGATATCCGGTTTGCCGGCAGGCTTTCAGGGAAGTGTTTCAGGCACGTAGCCTTTCGGCAGGTGCGCGGAGCCCTTGACACATGGCAGTCCCGTGGACTCGTGCACCTTTTTCATCAAATGATCCAAATCGCTGCAGAATCCGCCCTTGTCCATTTTCCATCCATCATCGGTTTTAACGGCAAACATGCAGGTACAGAAATGAATGGCTTCAGCGCCCTTGGCTTTCAGGATTTTACTCAGCTTCACCACGTTGTCTCCCGGGCAGCGGCAGGTAAATACCCCGGCCGGGATGGCCTGATCATAGCCGGCAAAACCTTCCGTGGTTTCGACCAGGCACTTGAAACAACTGGTTAAGGGGCATCTTTCCTCGTTTTTTTCACAACGGAGAATGGCAACTTTCGTCATTTTTCACTTCCTTTCAACAAGCTTGCATAACTTATTGATCCGCCGCAAAGCTCAGTTTTGTGCCGGACATGTTCAATATGAACCTGCCGGCAAAGGCGGACTCCATCCTCATCGTGGCATTCCGGCCCGTGCAGTGGGTGGGGATGATCAAGGCGGGGTCAATTTCCTTTAACGCATCTATCGTGGGTTGAATTACGGGCTCCATATCCGGCCCGGACAGGTGAAACCCGCCCATGACCGCATATACCTGATCCACGCCGGTGACCTTTTGCGCGTGGCGCACCGTGTTGACAATGCCGGAATGCGCACATCCGCTGAGAACCACAAGGCCCTTTCCCCTGACCAAAAATGCCAGACCGGTATCGTCTTCAAAGGTGTCCTGCATGGGCACGCCGTCCTTTTCATACCACAGCGAGGGCGCGCCTTTCTCAAATTCGGTGGTGCGCTCGATCTCCGAGAGAAAAAGCACCCGGCTGTCGAGCATGGGATACGGCTCTGCTGTGGCCACCACCTCAGCCCGGGCGGCCTCGGCTTTTTCCCGCGTAAACGGCGGGAACATGATCTTGAAATTCTCTGTGACCTGCATATATCGCGGATTGCGGAAGGCCTCCGGGTGCAGCACCAGGGGTATGCCAGGTTTTTCGATCATGGCGGATAGCTTTTCAATCCCGCCGACATGATCCAAGTGGCCATGAGAAAGCGCCATCATTTCCGCCTGTTTCATGTCCACGCCCAGGGCTTGGGCATTAAAAGCGGCCCCGTTCTCTGAGAAGCCGAAATCAAAAAGCATACTTCGCGTGCTGTTGTCAACTACCGTGGTGATAAAGGCGGAAAACCCGTGCTCGGCCAGGATGCTGTTTCTCACCTCAGCCCCTTTCAGCGGCATCGCCCGGGAGATGATATCCGAGTTGTCCCTGGCCAGGATATCGATGTAATTGTCCTGAAGGGTCAGGATCTCCACCCTGTCCACCGGCTGCATTGAAATCTTCATAATGTCCTCCTTTCCGGGGGCGCGGGATTAATTAAATGGAGATTGGAATACGGGCTGTCAATTATGAGCATAATCTCAAAACAATTTTGAAACAAGAAAAAAATCACGTCTTGTCCGCATAGCGCACTGCCTTGAGCAGCCCGTTACTTGAAAGGACTGCGGCTATGCCCAGGCAAGAGTGCGAATTTTGGGCCCCTGCGGAATGCCAGAACCAAGGTGGAAATTTCTGGAGATCCAGGAATATTACCAATTTTGGCAAGAAGTGCTTTCAGCTAAGAGGAGACAGAAATTCTCTCCGGCATTGCATGAAGTTCGTATTTATAGGAGGAGTCCTGAGGGGCTTTTCAGAATACCACGAAAGGATTAAGAATGCGTAATTGGTGATCGATCAGCAGCCCATCTTGCATATCCTCGGAATACAGAATCTCGCAATTTCCTATAAGAGCGGCCGCTATGATCATGGAAGCGTAAATGCTCAATCTGTATCGCTCAGCCACCAACAGTCCTCTCTCATGGGTTTCGAGAGTCAGAGGATCGGTTGGACAGACTAAACGAAGCAATTTTAAACTCTCGTTTGTTTCCTCCCATGACATGGATAGCTTTCGCCGGGCAACGTTGGCAAATTCGTTTAAGACCTGCACGCTGATTCGCCCCCCTGCGCGCACTATTTCCTCGGCCCGGTCAGCCTTTTCGATATCTTCCGACAGTAGATACAGAAGAATGTTTGTGTCAATAAAGGCCTTAACGTCGGGCATTAGCATCTTCCCGATCAAATTTGAAATCAGCCGGCAATTTGCCCCGGTACTTTCTCAGCCTGGCAAGAAGGGCATCTCTGTCAGGTTTTTTTCTTACCTGAAAAACGCGTTCGTCTTCTATTACAACTTCAATATCATCACCTTCATGCAATCCCAGGGCTTCAACCACTGAGGCAGGCAATCGGATAGCCAAGCTGTTACCCCATTTTGAAACTTGCATGTTAACCCCTCCTGGATATACTTTTTCATAATGTATATTCATTTTCAAGACAAATGTCAAGATCATCAAAATCAATTCGTGCAAATGACATCTTTCCGAAACACTTGAATCTCACTTCCCGCCGTCCATACCAAATTGCAGATTCGGCTATACCGCGCCAGTATTCTAAATTAATCAGTTTTGAGGACCTTTTTCGGGCCGCGATTTTTCTTTGAGGTGACTGATTTTATTGATGAAACATACTGGGCCTGGCGGGTCCGCGGAATCAATGCCACCGGGCATCGGGTAAAAAGAATATCTCATTACGGATGTAATCTGGTGTTTGATATGCCGATTTTGATGGCGCCATACTGGTTTGTCTGCATTATTGCCGTTCGGCGCATTCGAGATTTGGCAGAAAATCATAATTGTTTTTAAGTTAAGCTCATATTCAGTTTTTAAGAGAATCAGGACCATAAACTGCTTCAGGCTGATTATTGCACACAAGTTCCCGGTCCATGGGATAAGCGTCTTATCACCGCGTTTGGCGTCCTGAAGTATTCCACGTCCCCTGAAATTTAGCGGTTATGTAAAAGCAGGATTGCCAATTGTGAGCGCCTGCGGATTGCCTGAATCAAGGTTCAAATTTCCGGAAGCCCAGGAATATTCTATTCCGTGGCAAGAACTGCTTGCGAAATAATCCGGAAAAATGTTGGCAGATTAAGTTGCATGTTTTATTTTTACAAATAAACTTCGAGCAATCAAGCTGCACCCAA
>JBKHFD010000114.1:0-4178 GCA_046540355.1 Desulfobacterales bacterium | reverse complement strand
CCGACAGATAACTGCAACACCGGCCCGGATTCAGAATTTTTCTCAGGCCGAAAGCCGCCTTTTTTCAATGCCCGCACCAAATCCTCCTCAGATGTTACCGGTTCCGGAAAAACCGTATACGCCCGGCCCAGCACCTGCAGCCCATGGGCATCCGAGCCTCCTGTGCCAAAAAGGCCCATTTTTTCGGCCGCCCTGCGCGCTGGTTGATTTTCCTCCTCGAGAAGACTGCCGTTTTCGGTCTCAATGGCAGCTATATGTTTCAGGTCCAAAACACCTGGTCCCAAAACTGTCCCGTTTACCCCCCTCTGGAAAGGATGGGCAGGCACTGCCGCTCCCCCTCTTTTACTTACCGTGTCAATTACCCTTTGCATTGGAAGTCCCGGAGGAAAATCACTTTTTCCCGCCCGAACCCCGTAGATCAGCAAATGGCCTTCAGCAGCCCTGTACTCCATTCCACGCAGTATCGGAAACCCTGTTTTGCGGACTATCTCATCAAAAGGACGGCTTAAATCCCATGAATGATGCTCGGTAATACATACCGCATCCAGCCCGCGCTCCCGTGCCCGGGGCACCACCTCCTCGGGCCGGATCAGGGAATCGCCTCCAAGAATGGTATGTACATGCATGTCAATGCGAAACATAGTTCTTCCACCCCGGTCAAAACCGATATCAAACATTTAACAAATACATAAATAAAATTTATTTCTTTTTGGGAAAACACAAACATTTAATTTTTACAATGGATAAATTTGATGCACTCGTAACCTGACGTCTGTCTGCTTTGAATCCTTTTCGGAAACCATTGATGCTTCCTTATTCATGATGACCGGGCGACCAGTTTCTGCCGGCTGACGATCAACGGCCCGCTTTTTTCATCTGTCCATATGACAATGCTGTCAAAAAAAGACAAACTCACTGCATAGCGGACAAAAACCGAATTTCCGGTATCATCGGTCAGCCACAGCATTTTTGATTTTTGCAGGCCTTTTGCAGGCCGGCAGGCACAGTCCGGAACCCCTGCGCCCGACCCGATTTTCTCAAACATCATGTCCAGGTAGGTCTGTCCGTTTATGCGGCCGTCAACCTTGCTTCCGTCTTCTTTTCTCCCTTACCAGTCCAGGCGGAAAACGTTCTTGGCCTTCATGCTGTCCACTTATTTGAAAACCGGTGTTGCCCAAGCAGATGCAGCCCCGGGGGGTTTAATCTCGGTGCATAAGTTCGGCGATTTTCAGAATTTCAATCCCCATCTGCACATTATCGCCACTGATGGATGCTTTATTCCTTTCCTTTTTAATGGGTGATCCCTTCTCCTCGTCTTGATGTCGGGATGTTTTATGCATATCTTGAAAAAGCAGAACAAGGCGGAGCCGATTCATTCAGCATACCTGAACAGAAAGGGAGTCATTAGACCATGGGGAAGAATCAAATCCAGACAAACATATTCGGAACCACCGGCCGGGTTGTCACCCGCGTGGGCCTGGGCGGAGAAGGCGTTCTCAGGACCACCGGAAGATCCCGGGAGGCCGGGGCGGTAATCCGTGCTGCAGTCGATCATGGCATTACCTATTTTGACAGCGCCCGGGTGTATTCGGACAGCGAGCTTTACTACGGCGGCATTTGGAAGCCGGATCCGGAAAAAAGAAAAAATATCTTCCAGACCAGCAAGTCTGCAAGCCGGGACAAGAAAGGCGCGCGAAAAGACCTCGAAGAGAGCCTTCATCGGCTTGAAACAGATTACCTGGATCTCTGGCAGATCCACGATGTTCGCACCTGGCAGGACCTGGAAGCGATTTCAGGGCCCGGCGGCGCACTTGAGGCATTTGTCGAGGCCAGAGAACAAGGCAGAATCCGGTTTATCGGGGTTACCGGCCACCATGACCCGGATATTCTTTCCCGGGCCGTGCGGCAGTGGCCCGTGGACTCGGTGATGATGCCGGTCAATCCCGTGGAGGAGTTGATCGGCGGTTTTCTGACAAAAACGCTTCCCGCGGCCCTGGATAAAAAAATTGCAGTAATTGCCATGAAAATTTTCGGGGGCGGCAATTACATTGCTCCGCATCTGGGGGTGACCCCTGAGCTGCTGCTGCGCTATGCGCTTGGCAAGCCCGTAACAGTGGCTATTGTTGGATGTTCAAGCATCTCGGAAGTTCAGACCCTGGCAGAAGCAGGCCGATCAGCAAACCCCCTTGAGAAAGCCGAACTGGATAAGCTTGTGGCGCCTTTCAGGGAAAATGCGCGTAAGCTTGCGTTTTATCGCGGGGTTATTTAGCGCACCTGCTACCCCCTCACTGCGTTCCGACAAAAAACGGCCTGAAACTGCTTTCCATGCCATCTGGTACATCAAAAATCTGTTCCATTGTTTTCCGGTACAAACCCGGTTTCAAGCAAAGACGCAAGCGGGGCAAACAGCGGCCGGGGCGGTTCGGACCAGTAAAACCACTGCCAGGCTTCGCAGCGGTCCGGCTCACGGATCTCCGGTTGGCCGGTTTCACTGCGGGCCACAACAAAGAGGGTGACATAGTGTTTTCTTTCTTCCGGAAACACGTCGCTGGTGTACGGCCCACGCGAAACGGAATGGATGCAGAGCCCGGTTTCCTCCCTTACCTCCCGTTGGGCGCAATGCTCCACGGTTTCGCCGTATTCCAGGTGCCCGCCGGGCAGCGCCCATGTTCCGGCCCCATGCGAGCCCTTGCGCTTGCCGAGCAGAACAAAGCCGTTTCGAAGCACGATTACCCCGACGCCCACTATTGGTTGGTTTTGTTTCATTTTTACCCGTCCACCCCCAGTGCTGCGGCAATTGCCGTATCATACATGTTGACCCCCACGCCGCCCGTGCGTTTTGCCATGGCGCGGACAAAGCCGAGGTATTGGCCCCGGTCTTTATCCAGGACTTCGGTATCCGAAGGAAACATTGATTTTCCGGTTTCTTCGAGTACTTTTTCAAATTAGTACCAGTACCGCCAGCCTTCTGCAAGGGTGTCTGCGCGGATATTGCCGATGCTGCTGTTTTTGCGCCAGTGTTCGTACCACCAGTCCGCCGTCTTAAAGCTCCAGCACTCATCGTCCCAGAACGGTTTTCCGTCATATCCCGGCTCATCAGATAATCGTTTTGGCCCCGGCCGTCAAAGGCTTCAAATTTTGTGGCAAGAAAATAGGGCGCCGGCAATATCCGGATTTCTGTGCCCGAGGGGAGTCGGGTCCATTTTGAAGCAGCAAATGCCGATGCATACCACTGATTGCCAAACCCCAGTATCTCCGAATTGGTGGGCATCATATCCAGGAGAAGGTTTTCCCTTTTCCATCGGCATATCGGCGCCTCAGGGGAAATATCTTCAACAAACCCCCTGAAACGGAGTTTTTCTGACAATTTATAGTAATTTGCCAGAGACGATATTTCCACAAGGATGTCCACATCCATGGTTGCACGTACCGGAGGCGCACCCGGATCAGTAATTAGCAGGCCGGTTGTACATCCACCGATAAAGACCACATCATTTATCAAAGGCCCCAAACAGGCTGCCGCGTTTTCAATGATTTCAATATTTGAATGTCTTCTCGTTATCATTGTCCAAGCCTGCGCCCGATTTCGCCTGCTGCCAGATCCCGTTCACGTGCACGCCCGCCCCTTAGTGCATCCACGATAACCAGTAACTCATACAATTCTTTGTCCTCTCTGGCTGCTCTGGGAGCTGATTTGTAAAGCGGAGAAAATGATTCTCCCCGGATTTCACCCTCCGGATCCGGCCATACCGGAAGCGGCTCATTGGTGGAAGAATAAAGGGTATCCAATGGTGCGACAGCATAAATCGTTGGTATTCCTCTGATAATTGCGCCTCGTTCCGGAATAAACACATATTTTACTCCATGAATCAGAAATTCTGCAAGACAGCTTTTATTGACACAGACAGTGCCTTGAACAGAAGCCGCCAGACGAACCTGCAAGGCGCGCTTAACAGCCGCGTGCACTTCGGACGGGCTCATGAAAAGTTCCACGGCAAGTTGATTATATGTCCACTTCTGTCTTTTGATAGAAACGAGCTTTAACACCACCAGCACATCTTGCGGCTTCAGTACCATCTGTCTTTAAGGCCTCCCGAATTATTCGCAGTTCGCGATTCGCGAACTGCGAATATAAAATAGCAAGTTTCATTTTTTTGTCAATGAAAAAGAATGAAGAT
>JBKHFD010000113.1:0-4254 GCA_046540355.1 Desulfobacterales bacterium | reverse complement strand
AAGGCCGCACAGGGAGAGCTCCTGGGCGGCCTTTTTGACTTCAATACTTGTTTTAATAGCTATGAGGTGAACTTGCTTCTCAGGTCCTTTTTGTTTATTTTGCCAACGCTGGTCTTGGGGATCTCCTCCATGATCCGGACCCTGTTTGGTATGCCGTACTTGGGAATTTCGCCCGAGTCCACAAATTTTGTGAAAAAGTACTTTAGCTCATCCTCGGAGACTTTGCCCTTGTAATCGTCCTTTAGAACAACGATGACCATGGGGCGCTCCCCCCATTTCTCATCCGGCATGCCTATGGCCGCGGCCTCGCCTACAGCCTCGTGCTGGCTGATTATGTCCTCTATGGTCAGGGATGAAATCCATTCGCCTCCGCTCTTTATAACGTCCTTTAACCGGTCGGTAATCTGCAGGTATCCTTCTGTATCCACGTAGCCTATGTCCCCGGTGTGCAGCCAGCCGTCGGCCCACAGTTCTTCGCTTTTTTCAGGGTCTTTTATATAGCCCTGGGTGAGCCAGGGTGCGCGCACAACAACCTCCCCGGTGCTCTGACCGTCGTGGGGCAGTGGTTTGCCGTTGGTATCCCATATCTGAAGGTATACGTTCGGGGCGGGCCTTCCTGTGCGGCAGCGCATCTTGATCTGCTCCTCCTCGCTCCATTCCAGCATGTATGGCTTTAGTGTGGCTGCTGTGAGAAGCGGGCATGTCTCTGACATTCCGTATGCGGCCCATATGTTTATGCCGAGTTTCAATGCCTCCTTGCAGAGCCCGCGCGGCAGGGCCGAGCCGCCGATAATAACCTTCCAGCCGGTAAAATCCATCTTCTGGACCGCCGGATTAGATACCAGCATGTGCATAATTGTGGGTACGCAATGGGAAAATGTGACCTTATTTTCCATTATGAGCTTGAGAAGCATTTCGGGTTCGTACCTGCCGGGATAGATCTGCTTTGCTCCAAGCAGTGTCATGACATAGGGAACGCCCCATGCATGCACATGAAACATCGGCGTCATGGGCATGTATACGTCTTTGGATGTGATATGCGCCTGGGATTCGTAGGCAGACGTATTGGCAACCATCCCGTAGGTGTGCATGACAAGCTGGCGGTGGCTGAAAAACACCCCTTTTGGAAGTCCCGTGGTGCCGGTGGTGTAAAATGTGGTGGCCATGGTATTCTCGTCAAAATCCGGAAAATCGTATTCAGCAGAGGCTTTCTCCATCAGCTCGTTATATTCTCCTTCAAGGGAAAGAGATGTTTCAGGGACTTTGCCGCTCTCGCTTAAAAGAATTATTTTTTTGACTGTTTCGAACTTATCCTTCACCGCTTCGAGCATGGGAAGGAATTCTTCATTTACAAGGATTACGTCGTCTTCGGCGTGGTTGATGGTATATATAAGCTGTTCCGAGGACAGGCGGATGTTGATGGTGTGCAAAACAGCCCCCATCATGGGAATTCCAAAAAAGCATTCAAGATATCTGTGGCTGTCCCAGTCCATAACCGCAACTGTGTCGCCCGGTTTTACCCCCTGGGCCGAAAGCATGCTGGCCAGCTGGTGGACCCGCCTGTTAAAATCCCGGTAGGTATAGCGGTGGATGTCCCTGTAAATAATCTCCTGCTCCGGTGCATAGATCAGCGGCGTCTCAAGTATATGCTTGATCAGCAGCTGATAGGGATAAGCCGAGGGGGTGGGTTCAATTTTACGGGTCATATTTGCCTCCTTTAATTGACAGTTTGATTAACCAGGGAAAGGGCCGGGTGTTTAAAAACACTGTAAACAGTTTTAAATGCAATTTAACTTAATTCAAATTGTACGTAAAGGTAAACTTGAGAGATCCTGAAAAACAATTTTTAAATTTATTTTGGTTTTGATAATTTTAATGAAAAGTGTTCACTAAGATGTGCGGGCCTGATATATTATAATACCTGGAACATATTTTCTGCAAGGAGGCGGTATGCCTGAATTCCATGAAACAATTCTTGTCCACGAAACCTCGTCCCAGATGGGTGATGTTAAAATCGGTCCTTACTCCAGCCTCTGGCCGGGCTCTTCTATACGCGGTGACTTTTCACCGATCCGGATAGGAAAGGGCACCAGCATTCAGGACTGCTGTGTTTTGCATTCAACTCCCTCAGATGAGGTTCATGTGGGGGATTTTGTAACAGTGGGCCACGGAGCCGTGCTCCACGGGTGCACTGTCGAGGATAACTGCATCATAGGCATGAATGCCACAGTTCTCGACAAAGCGGTGGTGGGAAAGGGTAGCATAGTTGCTGCAGGTGCGGTGGTGCGCGAAGGGACTCAGGTGCCGCCAGGTTCTTTTGTATCGGGCGTGCCGGCCCAGGTAAAGCAGGGAAAGTCCGGACAGGAAGACCGCATCAGGGCAGGTGCAATTGGATATATCGCTCTTGCGCAGAATTATCTGGAGGGTAAACAGACCCTGGATACTGAAACCATGATAAACAAAATGGACGAAATCCAAAAAACGCTGGGTGAAACCTGATAAAGCGCAGAAAAAGCAAAAGGGAGATGAAAAATGGGGCTCAGAGATTACACGGTTTATGATTTTATCCGGAGAAACGCCTCGATATATCCGGATCATGACTGCCTTGTTTTCAACAATACCCGCCTGACCCACCGGCAGTACAAGGCAAGGTGCGACAGTCTTGCAGCGGGACTTACAAAAAAAGGTGTATCCGCCGGGGACAGACTGGCGGTGGTGGCCCAGAACTGTGATGAATTCGTAATTCTATACGGTGCCGCGGCAAAGATGGGTGCCATTGTAGTGCCTGTAAACTGGCGGTTTACAAATGACGAGACGGCATACGTGTTAAAGGACACAACCCCGGCATGGGTTTTTGCGGGTCCCGGCTACAGGCAGGCCGTGTCGCAATTAAAGCATGAGACGGGGGTCCAACATTTCTGTACCATAGGAGGAGGGGAGGTCCCGGAGGGATGGATTCCTTTTGACAGTTTATATGATGGTGAAGAACAAGATGATGTCTTTGATGACATTGACGGGAATTCGGGGTTTGTAATAATTCACACAGCCGCTGTACAGGGATATCCCCGGGGGGCGGTTTTGAGCCAGAACAATATTTTTGCCATCAGCATGGAGATGATAGCAAACGAGAGATTTGATGAGAATTCCTGTCATATCTGCATCCTGCCTCTTTTCCACGTGGCCGGGCTGGCCCGGCTCATGGCGGTTATGCACACAGGGGGCAAAAACGTAATACTTGAGCGCTTTGACCCGGAAAAAACCTTAAGGCTCATAGAAT
The DNA here is from genome assembly GCA_046540355.1 of Desulfobacterales bacterium. Lineage (GTDB taxonomy): Bacteria > Desulfobacterota > Desulfobacteria > Desulfobacterales > Desulfosalsimonadaceae > Desulfosalsimonas. Next base: position 977 of record JBKHFD010000113.1, on the reverse strand, counting down.
CTGAAAAAGGGACCACATTTTTTAATTTTGCGCCTATATTAAAGCGTTTGACGGACAAGTATCATGAACTGGGTGAAAGTGTTGATCTTTCCGGCATCACCAGGGTGGGCGGCCTTGATCATCCGGAGAATCTTGAGGAGTTTGAAAAAATAGCACCGAATGTGGAATTTGCCTCCGGCTTTGGCCAGACAGAGGCCATGGGAGTCACATGGGCGCCAAGGCATGAAAGACCGGGAAGCGCGGGCAAGCCTACGTTGATTTCGCGGGTGGAGCTTTTCGACGACGATGACAATCCGGTTCCACCGGGAGAAGAAGGAGAGATCTGCGTGCGCGGCCCTTCCGTATTTCTTGGCTACTGGGGCAGGGAAGAAGATACTGCCCGGACGTTCCGGAACCGATGGCATCATACAGGGGACATGGGCCGGTTTGACGAATACGGGTACCTCTGGTATTCGCGGCGCAAGGCTGAAAAAGAGCTGATCAAGCCGGGCGGAGAAAACGTGTATCCCGCCGAGGTCGAAAGCATGATACTTCAGCATCCTTCTGTGGACGAGACAAGTGTGATAGGTGTGCCTGACAGGCAGTGGGGAGAGGCAATAAAGGCTGTATGCGTTTTAAAGCCCGGGCAGAGCGTGGATGAACAGGAGATTATCGATTTTGTGGCCTCGCGCATAGCACGTTACAAAAAACCCAGGTTCGTGGTGTTCGTGGACGCCCTGCCCAAAACTCAGAAAGGCGAAATTGACCGGCAGCAGATCAAGAAGGACCACGGCGGCCGGTTTTAAGATCGCGGGTTTCATTCTTCAGGGCAGGTATCAAGATAATCTTTTCTGCAGTGCGGTTTAAAGAAAAAAGCGGGCCGCCCGGTAAAAGTACCGGATGGCCCGCTTTTAGAGGGGGGAGTAGTATGAATTTTAAAAGCCGCCGCCGCCTTCGCCGCCGCCGCCGCCGGCTCCGCCGCCGCCGGCTCCGCCGCC
>JBKHFD010000112.1:0-4311 GCA_046540355.1 Desulfobacterales bacterium | reverse complement strand
TGGTCAGACATTCACCCTCACCCCCATCTTTTCCAAATGCCCTGCGACCTTTACCGCCATCTCCTCTACTTCCCTTTCTATTTCAGGCAGGGGCTCTGCGTAGCGTTCTTCCAGTTCACGTACCCGGCCTGCAAGCCGGCTGGTAACCCGCTCAATTTCTGCATCAACTGCCTTTTCAATACTTGCAAACCATTTGTCATCCACCACCAGGGCCTTGATCTCGTCTTCGGTCAATTGCCAGTAGCGTTCAAACACAGCCTTATCCAGTTCTGCCCGGGCTTGTTTTACCTTGCCGGCAGCAGATGATTCTGCCTCTATCAGCTCCAGACAACGGAAAAGGGCATTTTTCTCATCTTCGCTTTCAGGTTCATTTTTGATCGTCTTTAACCGTGCGGTAACTGCAGTCTTGGTCACCCTGCCCTTGTCGTTTTTAACCTCGCCTAGCAGATCTTCCTCACCCTCATGTTCTTCAACAAATTCCTCCAGTTCGTGCGTCGCTGCCTCCTGGGCGGCCTGCAGATCCCCAAGCATAGCGCTTTCGTCTGCAAAAAACCGGGCTTCTATCAATTCCGGCGGGATGAGGTCTGTCTTGTACTTTTTGAGCTTTTTTCCCGAGCCGATGGCAAGGTCAGGCGATTCCTTTATCTTGCGCACTTTATTCTCGATTACACCCCTGGGTTTGGCTGCCTCCATCCAGCCTTGCGCGGCAATCAAATAAACATCGTCCTGCATTACATCAGCCCAGTAATCCATAAGCCTCTGGTATATGTCGTAGCGGTCAAGCAAAGCAACGCTTTTAAAACGTTCCAGCAGGTCTTCTGATATCTCATAAATTATATCCCTTGGCCTAACTCCCTTGTCAATGGCCATAAGCGTAAGACGATGGGCGGACTGCCAGGCACAGAGCAAGTCGGTAACAGTTTTTGCAAAATCCTTAAAAGACGGATGCTCCAATACGGTCGATTTCACCTGATGGGTATCCACCCTTGGCTCCACGTATCCTGGACGCCCGTTTTCTACAAACAGGTCCTGCCGCAGCCCCGGCAGGACCGCCCAGTAAGGTTCAAGCGCGTCCACGTCCCTCTCTGGTATTCCGCCGTTTAAATGCGCGTCCAGGTCGTGTATGTCCTCTGGCTCGCTGGAATCTATATAGCGGGGGATGTTCAGGTTATAGTCATTGGCGGGATCGGCAATTTCATCAACCGGCACAAAACGGGAATAACGAGACACCTCCCGCTGATTGTTAAACACGTCCACAATCTTGTGGATATCGCGCGACCGAAGCCGGTTTTTGTTGCCGTCTTTCATGTATCCGCGGCTGGCATCAATCATGAAAATTCCGCGGCGAAAGGCTGCATGCTTCTTGTCTATAACAACTATGCAGGCAGGAATACCGGTTCCGTAAAAAAGGTTGGGCGGCAGACCGATAATGCCCTTTATAAGTCCGCGCTTTACCAGATTGCGGCGAATATCAGCTTCCCTGTGCCCCCGGAACAAAACGCCGTGAGGCAATATAATGGCGCCTTTTCCTGTCGATCTAAGGGATTTTATCAGGTGCAGGAGAAAGGCATAATCGCCGTTTTTGGCAGGCGGGATGCCGTATTCAAAACGGCCGAATTCGTCATTTGCCGGATCCAGTCCGTTTGTCCAGGATCTGGCTGAAAACGGGGGATTGGCGACTGCAAAGTCAAAAGTCTTTAAGCTGTCGTCAGGGTTTTTAAAATGCGGGGCTGACAAGGTATTGCCCTGCCATATTACCGCTGTTTCATAATTGTGGAGTATCATGTTCATCTTTGCAAGCGCCCAGGTGGCATTGTCCATTTCCTGGCCGTAAATGGTCATGCCGTTTGGCGCTTGGTAGGCGGCCCGCAGCAGCAGGGAACCCGACCCGCAGGTGGGGTCATACACGGTCTGATCCTGCCGCGTATCAGGCCCGATACCCACCACTTGCGCTATCACCATGGATACCTCGGCCGGGGTGTAGAACTGCCCCTTGCTCTTGCCCGATTCTGTTGCAAAATGCCGCATCAGGTATTCATAGGCGTCCCCGAGCAGGTCGTCTCCGTCAGCACGGTTGGCGCCGAGTTCAAGCTGCTCAAAAATGCTGATCAGCTTGGAAAGCCGATCCTGCATGTCCTTTCCCGAGCCGAGCTTGGTCTCGTCGTTGAAATCCGCCTGGTCTATAACGCCCTTGAGATCATTTGCCTCCGCCAGCCGGCCGATGATCTTGTTGATCTTGTCCCCGATCTCCTTGTCGCCCTTTAAGGCCGCCATGTCCTGGAAGCTGCCGCCTTCCGGGACCTCGATGAGCGAGTCCCGCTTATCCGAGACATACTTCATAAACAGCATTGTCAGGACATAGTCCTTGTACTGCGAGGCGTCCATGCCGCCGCGAAGCTCGTCACAGGACTGCCAGAGGGAGCTGTAGAGCTGGGATTTTTTAAGTGCCACCTTGTATCCACTCCTTAGGGTTTCTTAGTATTAAAAAATGTGCCTTCACAGTCCCGAATCAGATCTCTTCTATATTTAAATGGCTTATTTTACCGTCTTACTCCGGGCCCTTCATTCCTCTATTTTTATTCTTTCGACTCTCGAGGCTTTAAGGATTCGAACCTTTTTGTAAGAGAATATACATATATCAGTATCGCCTCAGTAAAATCAAATACGCCTCGCTCCTCGTTCTTCGTAACAATGGTTTCAATATCATGAGCAGCTTCATTGCCAATAAGTCTGATTTGGCGTGCCCAATCCAGGAACCGTGAATCTATATATCCTGTTTCATGGAGCCTTGTTAACCGTTGGCTGAGGTCCCGGCCTTTGGCATTAAAATCCTTGCATACCGCCTCAAGACACTTATCCCGCAATCCGGGCTCAACGGGGGAAATTTTTTAAACTCATTAACGGTTTTAAAAAACCAAAACATGACTGAGTTTATGCTCCCACTTATTGAGGGCGCCCCGCATTTCCCTGGTGTATTGGTGATGATTATAAACTGCCAGAAGCCCCTGCAGCTTATGCCCCAGAACGCATTCAGCGACAATATCTGAAACGCCGAGTTCGGCCAGACGGGTTCGAAGCGTTCTTCGCAGATCATGGGGGGTAAATTTCTGCCCGATCTTTATTTCTGACCAGTGGCGGGACAAAGCCCGGGAAAGCGCTCTTACCGTAATAGGAGCATCAGGCTTATGAGAGGATGTAAAAACATACTGTTTGTTGCCTGATAATGCCTTGGCATTCTCTATAATTTCCAGCGCCATCGAAGTTAAAGGGACTTGACGCGCCTCTCCATTTTTGGACCGCTCAGGCGGAATATGCCAAAGTGTTGCTTCCTCATCGATTTCAGCCCATTGCATTCCGCAGACCTCGCCAGGCCTCTGGCCTGTAAGCAGAATCATTTTTAATGCCAGCTTGGTCTGGCAAAACATGTCCACATCTTTATTGTCCAAATCCAGGGCATTCCAAAGGATTTTTATTTCACTATCTTCTAAAACCCGGCTTCTCCCTTTCTCCGGAACTTTGCGAATCCGTACACAGGGGGAATCCTCAATAACACCCCGCTCCGCTGCAAAGTTAAATATCCGGCTCAATGCTCCATGAAGTCTGTTTGCTCCCACAGGAGCTCGCTCCCGCACTTTATCCAGCAACAAAACAATGTCACGGCGTTTGATATCCGATACTTTTCGCTTGCCCCATGCGGGAACCGCGTCATATTCTATCAGCCTTTTAGTGGCCGCTCCTGCTTTTTTACGGTATAGCTCGACCTCCCAAAATTCAAGAAGCAAATCTGAGAAGGTTGGTGAGGCTTTGCGCCTGGCTTTCACTTCTGCCTGTTTTTGGCCGGGGTCAATTCCGTTTGCCACGTCTTGAGTCGCTATGCTATGATTCTCACGAGCTTTGGCAAGAGACATAGCTGGATAAGTTCCCAAGGTCATGCGACGGGGCACACCGTCGAAAAGATAACGATAAATCCATACTTTTTTACCGGATGGATAGACTCGAAGAGACAACCCCTTGCGGTCTGTTACTTCAAACCGTTTGTCCCGTGGGGAAATCTGCTTTACTGTAAGATCTGTAAATGCCATGATTTCAGGCCTTTCACCTTGTTATCGGGGTACAAATCGGGGTACAAAAAATGAATAAATAAGGGTGAAAAATGATGAATTATTATGGAAGGAATGTAGCAGTATTATATCTTAAAAATCAAGAACTTTTTAATAAAATGAAATGCGTTGAGTTAGGGCGAAAATGCTCAAAAATTGCATGGGGTGCAAGGTGTCGCAGGTTCAAATCCTGCCGCCCCGACCAATTATT
>JBKHFD010000111.1:0-4330 GCA_046540355.1 Desulfobacterales bacterium | reverse complement strand
CTTTTTACGAGTTTATCAAATAATGAGGTGTTTAAATTGAAAAAGAAATTGACCTGTGCAACTGCGGCTTTCATCTGTATTTTGCTGCTTGGAGTCGGCTTCGTGTTTTCCGGCAGCAAGTCAGGGGAAAAGGCCTCGGGCATACAGTGGTACTCCTTTGAGGAGGGTGTTGAAAAGATAAAGAAAGGCGACAGGAAGGGATTCTTTCATTTTTACACTGACTGGTGCAGCTACTGCAAGAAAATGGAAAAAGAAACCTTTTCAGACAACGAGGTAATATCCATTCTTAACCAGGATTTTGTTTCCATAAAGATAAATGCTGAAGAGCAGCCCGGCATAGCAAAACAATTCGGGGCAAGCGGGTTTCCTTTCAACAGGTTTGTTGACAGGGAAAATGAGCAGATTGGAAGCCAGCCAGGATTTATCCCGCCGGATATGATGATTAACTTGTTAGAGTATGTATCCACGGATAACTACAAGAAAATGCGGTTTGACAAATTCATGGAAGAGCGTGAGTAGACGGGTCAAGTACAGGGAGTGGGAATTGCAGGTGTTAACGATGGGAATCGGATTTTTTACGCCTGATAATAAGTCTTGAAATCGACGCAATAAAAAGCATTGCCCCGCAAAAGGTCAACAGCGAGGGCACCCAGAGATAGTCTCTGTATTGCTCATTTCCCGACGCCTCAATTATGCCGACTACTCCGAGAAAAATTACGGCAGGCAGAAAAAGGAAAACAAACAGGTACTGCGAGCCCCTTCTGTACCAGGGAAGCTCTTCTCTGCGGAACCAAAAATTTTTTGATAACTGCATATGGATCCGGATATCCTATATGAATTTTCTGATCAATCATTCAGATAAGTCTTTTTTCGCCTTTACAAGACTTTTGCGGATTGTATTGCCGCATGTCAAGGTTTTCTTTGGTATTGCCGCAGCCGCAGGCTTCCTTCTCGTTTCCGGCTGCGCCGGGAAAAGCCCCGGCGGCCTGCTTGTCCCAAACCTTGATAAATCCTTTCCCCCCGGGACCATAGTGTCTTCTGCGGAAAGAGGACCGGTTTCATTTGAAAAGATGATCACGGATTTGTCCCGGGCCAGGGTTGTGTATGTGGCCGAGTCCCATACCAACGCCCGGCACCATGAAATACAACTTCGGGTTTTAAATGCCCTTTATTCGCTTCATCCCGATCTTACGGTGGGTATGGAGATGTTTTCCAGGCCCTACCAGGATGTTTTGGAAAAATGGAAGGACGGTGAGATCGGAGAGGAGGAATTTATCCGCAGGGTTCACTGGTATGCTAACTGGAGATACGATTACGGACTTTACGAGCCTCTGCTGGACTTTATCAGGGAGAACAAAATTTCTGTTTACGCTTTAAATATTGCCTTCCATGTTCCTAAAAAAATCGCTGCAGGAGGCATGGATTCACTTCTGCCCGAAGATGCGGCCCGCCTCCCAAATCAGGTGGATCTCTCAAATTCCCAATACCGGGAATATGTCAGGGAAATTTTCAAACAGCACGGTTTTGCCGGGAAACATTATGAATTTGAAAACTTTTATCAGGCCCAGTGCGTCCGGGACGAGGTCATGGCCGAAACCATAAGCTCTCACCTGAATGACGGCCCAATGGTCGTGTTTGCGGGGGCCGGCCATGTTTTTACCGGCTACGGTGTCCCCGGGCGTGCATACGCCCGCACCGGTGAAGATTTTAAAACCGTGCTGCCGGTGTCAGCAGGCAGTGAGCATGAACTAGAAGAAGCAGATTACCTGTGGGTGACCCCTCCATCAAATCAGTCGCCTCACTGATGATTGATTATTTTTCTCCAAAATACAATATGTAGATTTTTTTATTGACATTTTACAATATGTTGTTATAAGTATAACATAAATAATGAAATTGGCTTTTACAGGAGGATCACCACAGGTCAAACCGGCAGGATTTTAGCCGGTCAAGAAGGAGGACCCCGAGATGTTTACCCACATTAAAAAGCGCAACGGGCGGGTTGTTCAGTTTGATGCATCAAAGATCACCGCTGCCATAGCAAAGGCCGGAGACGCAACGGGCGAGTTTGACGAGGAAATGGCCCGGAAGCTGATGCTGCGAGTATTGACGCTTGCACATGAAATGCAGCTTTCTTCACCGCCCGACGTTGAGGAGATCCAGGACATTGTTGAAAGAGTGCTGATAGAGTCGCCTTTTCACAAATCAGCCAAGGCGTATATACTCTACAGGGAGCAGCATGCACAGATACGCAACATTACCACTCATGCCAATGTTGAGCTCGTGGAAAACTATGTACAACAAATGGACTGGAAAATACGCGAAAACAGTAACATGAGCTTCTCCCTCCAGGGGTTAAACAATTACATCTCCTCTGACGTAACCGCTGAATACTGGCTAAACAGAATTTACCCACCAGAAGTTCGGCATTCCCATAAAACCGGGGACCTTCATATACACGACCTGAGCCTGCTTTCGGTCTACTGCGTTGGCTGGGATCTGCAGGACCTTCTGCGAGTGGGTTTCAAGGGAGTGCCCGGCAAAGTGGAAAGCGCTCCTCCGAAACATCTGCGATCCGCCCTTGGCCAGGTGGTAAATTTCTTTTATACTCTGCAGGGAGAGGCCGCAGGAGCCCAGGCTGTATCGAACTTTGATACGCTTCTTGCTCCTTTTATCCGGTATGACGGACTTTCATACAAGGAAGTCAAGCAGGCGCTTCAGGAATTTGTCTTCAATATCAATATTCCCACCAGGGTGGGTTTTCAGACTCCGTTTACCAACATAACCATGGACCTTTACGTACCCGGCACTCTCAAGGATGCGCCTGTTATTCTGGGCGGGCAATATCAGCAGGTAACTTACGGGGAGTTCCAGGAAGAAATGGATACTTTTAATCGCGCCTTTGCTGAAGTAATGATGGAAGGTGATGCCAAGGGTCGGGTGTTTACCTTTCCGATTCCCACCTACAACATTACCCCGGATTTTGACTGGAACAACCCCAACCTGGACTATGTCTGGCAAATGACAAGCAAGTATGGAATTCCTTATTTTTCAAATTTCGTGAACTCGGACATGTCCCCCGAGGATGCGCGCTCGATGTGCTGCAGACTCAGGCTCGACAACCGGGAGCTGAAAAAGCGCGGCGGCGGCCTTTTCGGTGCAAATCCGCTTACCGGCTCCATAGGAGTTGTAACGATTAATCTGCCCAGGCTCGGTCATCACGCAGAAGACATGGAGGATTTCTATACCAGGCTCAGAAAGCAAGCCGATATTGCCGCCCGAAGCCTGACCATAAAGCGCAAAGTTCTTGAAAAATTTACAGATCAAAGTCTTTATCCTTATTCCAGGTATTATCTGCGCGCGATTAAGGAGCAGTCCGGTTTCTACTGGACAAACCATTTTTCAACCGTCGGCTTGATAGGTATGAATGAGGCCTGTCTCAATCTGCTTGGCAAAGACATAGGAACAGAGGAGGGCCAGGAGTTTGCAAAACAAACCCTGGACTACATGCGCGGCCTGATACAGGAGTACCAGGAAGAAACAGGGGAATTCTTTAACCTGGAGGCAACACCCGGAGAAGGTACCGCATATCGACTGGCGCTTCTTGACAAAAATTCCTCTCCGGAAATCATCTGTGCCAACGAAGAGGAATATCAGAATGGGGCCGATCCTTTTTATACAAATTCAAGCCAGCTTCCGGTTAATTACACCGACGACCTTTTCGAGGCAATGGAGCTCCAGGATGATTTGCAGACCCGTTATACAGGTGGGACGGTATTTCATATATTTCTCGGCGAGCAGATAAGTAATCCCGAGTCCGCCAGGAATCTTGTGAGAAAGGTAACTTCGAATTTCCGTATGCCGTATTTTACAATTTCACCGACCTTCAGTGTATGCACCAATCACGGATATTTGAGCGGATATTTAGAGAAATGCCCCAAATGCGGAGAGGATACAGAGGTTTATTCCCGGGTTGTCGGCTACCTTCGCCCCGTGCACCAGTGGAACAACGGCAAACAGGAGGAGTTTGATCTTCGCAGGACATTTCAGGTTGCATCCTGACCAACTATAAAGCGCTACTTGTGCCATGCATATTGGTGGTTTGCAGAAATACTCACTGATAGATTATCCCCCGCTCATTAGCAGCGTGGTTTTTACCGCGGGGTGCAATTTTCATTGCCCTTACTGCCATAATCCCGGGCTGTCCTCGCCCGGCGGAAACAGTCCGAAACTGGACCAGGAGGAAATTTACGGATTTCTATTCAAACGCAGGAATTTTCTTGACGCAGTAGTGATATCCGGGGGTGAGCCCACGCTGCAGCCCGATTTG
>JBKHFD010000110.1:0-4352 GCA_046540355.1 Desulfobacterales bacterium | reverse complement strand
AGGAATGCAGCGTACTTAATCGTACGTGAAATTCCGCAGGGATGCAGCGCAACGCAGATATTGGACTTTTTACAAAGCCATTATTATTTGTGATTAGCAAAATCTGCTCTTAAGCCCCGGCATAAAATCCGGGACCATTATTTTACCCGGGACAGCAAGTCCACAAAATCCCCGGGTTCAATCATGCCCGCAATCTTTTCGGCCACATTGCCCCGGGAATCAAGAATAACCAGGGTCGGCACTCCCTGAACATCAAATCTGTCTTGTATCCGTCTGGTTTCAGCATCTGCCCCGTGAGTCATGTCCACTGCAAACACTTTAAATCTCTCCAGGTTATCAACAACAGCAGGGTCTGAAAGGGTTTGCTTTTCAAGCTGCCTGCATGGAATGCACCAGTCGGCATGAAAAATAATAACCACTTTCCTTTTATTTTCCAGGGCTGTTTCATAAGCGGCCCGGGAAAACTCCTCCCGGCCAATTCTGGTTGTGTCCTCCGGAACCAGGGCGTATGCTGAAATCGCAATTACAAGCAAGGATAACACTATCTTTATTTTTTTGAAAGCAGGCGCCCTGTGTGCGGTTTTATCAAAAAAAAGCAGATAGGCTGCGGCAACAATGCCGAAAACCGGCAAGGCCGATGTATTTAAAACTCCGGGCAAAAGAGGGGCAATAAAATAAACCGCAGCACCTATAAGCACGAACCCGAAAATGCGCCTAACGCCCTCCATCCATTCCCCGGAGCCTGGCAAAGCCTTAATCTTGCCTGAAAAAAGGGCAAGAAAAAGATACGGCATGCCAAGGCCAAGGGCAAGGAAAAAGAAAAGAAAAAACCCATGCACAGGATCTCCCTTTGCCCCTACATATGCAACAAGGCCAAGTATCAACGGCCCCACGCATGGAGCTGCAACTATACCCATGGTTAATCCCATTAAAAGGGCGCCAGCAAAACCGGTCCTTGCGCTTCCGGCCGCCTCTGTAAGTCTTCCGGGAAGTCTGAACTCGTAAACCCCGAACATGCCAAAAGAAAGCAGCACAAATAACCCGGCAATACCTATTATTACCCCGGTGTTCTGAAGAAGCCCGCCAAAAACTGCTCCTGTCATGGCTGTAATTACACCTATCAGAGAGTATGTCACAGCCATTCCCGCCACATAAAGCAGACCGAGTATAAAAAGACGACCCGTGCGGCCTTCGCTTTGCGCTCCGAAATAGCTTATGGTTATCGGTATAATCGGATAAACACAAGGTGTGAGATTAAGTGCGAGGCCGCCGATAAATACGATCAAAAGTCCAAGAAGCAGCCCGGACGATTCAACCCTGCCGGAAAAGGTGTTTCCTTCCACGGGTACAGATGGCTGAGGATCTTTGGCTTCCTTGTTTTTTTCAATCCGGCCCTGCCCGGCTTCAAGCTGCGTGCCTTGCACCAGGAGGTTGACCGTGTACTGTGCAGTCTCAGGTTTGAGACATACCCCGGATTTGCAGGCCTGATAATCGAATTCAAACACGAGCTCATATGAGCCCGGCTCAATTTCCCGGGGCGTCCGTATAACCCCGGTTACTGAAAAGCCATCGTCAAATGCGCTGACCGGCTCATCGGCGAAGTCAAACTCGTATGTTTCAGGCTCAGGATACTGAAGCGACTCAAGGGAAAAAGAATCCTCTGCTTCAAGACTGAGCCTGGAAGGAATCATATAATCGCTATTGGGCCGGTTCGAGTTGACGTGCCAGCCGTCTTTGAGATCAAAAACAAGTTCAAAGGCAAGGCTCCGGCCGGGGCGTATCTTATCAGGGAGCGGCGAAGGGGTTATAGTAAGCACGTCAGCGTCATGATCATCCTGGCAGAACGGATTCCCGGCAGGGACAAGGAGGAGAAATATCAGGAAAACAACTGCTTTACGCATCCTCAGGCGAACTAAGCTCCCTGGAACGTCTGGCTGCGGCGAGAACTGCTTCAACAACAAGATCCTTTACGTGGTTATTTTCAAGCCGGCTTATGGCGGCTTCAGTAGTGCCCCCTGGAGACGTGACTTTTGATCTAAGAATCTCCGGGTCTTCCATTTCGTGACGAATAAGAGCAAGAGCTCCTGATACGGCGCCCTGTGCCAGTTTCAGCGCCTCTGCCCGGGTAAGTCCAAGCTTGTGCCCCGCCTCTGTCATGGCCTCAAGCAGATAAAAACCGTAAGCCGGCCCGGAACCGGAAACTGCAGTAACAGCATCCATTTTATCTTCATCAAATACAAAAACTTCGCCCATGGAGGAAAGCAGCTCAGTTGCCTGTTCTATGTCTTTTTCCACGGTATGCGTATTTGCACAAACACCGGATACCCCGGCGCCAACAAGGGCAGGAGTGTTTGGCATAACCCGGATAACAGGCATGGCGGCTTTTTCCTCTTCGGTGCGCCCGGCGTAAATAATTTTTTCAAGCCTGGATAACCTGATCCCGGCGGCAATGGAAATAAACAGCCTTCTCCGGGACATCCCTTCAAAGCACCCCTCCCCTGAAAGCTCTCTCAGCATTTCGTCCATGACCTGGGGCTTGACAGCCAAAATTATAATCCCGCAGGCCTCCGCTACCTCAGAATTGGAAGCAGCTGCATCCACGTTGAATTTTCCTGTAATCTCGTTTCTGCGGCCGGTATTGACATCGCTGATCATTATGTCTTTAGGCTGCCTGACTCCGGTCCTTAAAATTGCCCCTATCATGGCCTCTGCCATGTTGCCGGCACCGATAAAACCGATTTTTTGGTAGTCCCGCATTTCAACACCTGACGCGAAAAGGAAAAGTTGGTAAGTTCACCTGCCTGTTCCCACTATACGTAATCATTTTCTTATAAACGCGCAAACCTGTATTGTCAATTCCGCTTTAGGGTAGATTTTCATGTCGCAGGCAATACCTATAGAAGCGAGGCGGGTGATCTTTGGGTAAGCATTGCATAAAAACCGGTTAAGCAGATCCCGGCGTGCAAAACAACAGCGGCCGACGCTGTCTGAGCGACCGACAACGGGAGAGTTTGCCGGACGCGGCGGAGCAAACCGGGCAGATGCAAGGCCCGAAGGCAGCGAACGAAAAGGTTGCACCGCCCCGGCCGGCATCCAAAAAACCAAAGGTGAGGCGGCACCACATATTCTTATTCTCGAGGCAAGCTGACATAATCGGGGGAATACCCGGAGCGAGCCTCTGATGCTAAGATTTTTCGCTTAGTTCTTTTTCAAGGAGATCCCGGTACCAGCAGGCAAAATCAAACATTCCCAGGTAGCGCTCATCTTCGTTGATTATGCCCAGGCAGATCTCAAGGGCTCCTTTCCGGTAATCATGCCCGTGCCCTGATGTATCCCAGGTCTGCAGAAACTCCCTTATCAGGTCATTCATTGTCCGCCTGGAACGGTCCATTCGCATATCAAGCGGATCCTTTGGCTCCTCAAAAGGATCCCACTTGTCATATCCTTTTTTTATTATATGCTTCTGCCGCCGGGAAGACATCCCATCATAAATAGCTTTTTTCAGACTCTGTTTTTGTTCTTCACTCATAGCCATTATCCACCCCCTCAGGATTTATCTCCGGTATTGCCGGAATCGTCACCTGCGGTAATACCAAGATAATCTTCATTATAATCAGTTAAAAGAGCCATTGAAACAGGAACCAGCATATCTCCCATTTTCATATGCCTTGAACCTATTGCCTGCACAAAATCAGCGGAAAGTTTCAATAACTGATTATGAAGAACATCCATGTTGATGGTTGAATACTGTACGCCGGGCTTAAAACCGGTTCTACCGCAGGTTCTTCCCCTGCCGCCTATGGCAAGGGGCGCGCCGTAGATCCTGCAGGCAACCGGCCTGAATTCATAAAGATCACAAAGATCAGATTCATTTAGCAAAGGACAGCGAATTCGTTCTTTAGCAATCTCCTCCACCACAGCTTCTTCACCGACCCCCTCTCTGGTCTTTTTAAACGCATCCCTCTTGAGTTTGTGAATTTTTCGATCCGCGACATTGGCTTTTTCAAGCAGCTCTTCCCTGGCCACTCCGGTAAACCTGCGCTTGAAATGATGATTTAGATAAAGCGCCTCTATAAGGGTGAGATCAAAAAGCGCATAACAGCAGTCGGTACATCCGGGCTCGCATGCCACCTCCTCAGGGTAAGCCTCCCGGACGCGCCTGAAGGCCTCGTCAGAACTTGCTGCGATAACTTCATATTTTTCAAAAAACGATGTAAAATCAGGCATCATAAAACATCCTCCATTAATTCGACCAGGCCCTCAACTTGACAGGGCCGCGTAAATGTTTCACGTGAAACATTTTTCCAAATACCCCCGAAATCCCGAAGCAAACTTGATGCTCTCGTAAAAAG
>JBKHFD010000109.1:0-4376 GCA_046540355.1 Desulfobacterales bacterium | reverse complement strand
GTTTAAAATCTTTACCAGAGCCTTTTGCGTCCGAATGTCTTGTCGAGCGGCGGTCTGGTCTTGATTTTAAATTCCCTGGCTTCTCTGGATCCCACGGTTATTTCCCTTGGAGAGACATATTCGGACAAACCCTTGTAAAGGGCGGCACACATTCCCAGGAGTATTATGGCAAACGGCAGCCCCGTTGTTATAGTGGCGGTCTGAAGGGCGGCAAGGCCGCCTCCGATAAGAAGTGCCGCTGCAACCACCCCCTCGGTTATTGCCCAGAACAGCCTTGATAGCACCGGCGGGTTTGGATTGCCTCCCGAGGTTATTATATCTATCACCATGGAGCCCGAGTCTGAAGATGTTACAAAAAAGGTTATGATTACCAATATTGCAATGCTGGATGTTACTGTTGTCAGGGGAAAGTTTCCCAGCAGCGCAAACAGTGATACCGGGATATTTTCCTGGACCATTTTGGCAATGCCGCCCGCGCCGAACATTTCGATAAACAGGGCGGAGTTGCCGAATATTGTTATCCATAAAAATGTAATCAGGGTGGGCACAAGAAGCACACCCGTAATGAACTGTCTTATCGTGCGTCCGTATGAAACCCTTGCGATAAACATGCCCACAAAAGGCGACCAGGCAATCCACCATGACCAGTAAAATATTGTCCAGCCTTCCTGCCATGCTGTTTGCTCATAGGTTTCGTTCCATGTGCTTAGCTGCGGCAGGTGCTGGATATAATAGCCCAGGTTTTCGAGCAGGGCATCCAGGATAAAAATGGTCGGGCCGATCAGAATGACAAACAGTGCGAGTAGTCCCGCAAAAGCAATGTTTATTTCACTCAGACGGCGTATGCCCTTGTCAAGCCCCATTATAACCGACCAGGTGGCCACGCATGTTATCCCCGCGATAAGCAGCACCTGAACGGTGGTTGACTGTTCTATGCCGAGAAGGTATGACAGGCCTGCATTTACCTGCTGGACTCCCAGTCCGAGTGATGTGGCCACTCCGAAAAGGGTGGCCACAGTGGCAAGGATGTCTATTATATTTCCGATCCAGCCGTAAATGCGCTCACCTAAAAAAGGGTAAAATGCGGTGCGTATCGAAAGAGGAAGGCCTTTGTTGAATGCAAAAAACGCCAGGGAAAGGGCAACCAGGGAATAAACGGCCCAGGGATGAAAACCCCAGTGCAGAAAAGTTATGTCCATGGCCTTTCTGGCCGCCTCTGTGGTGCCCGGTTCTGTCAGAGGATTTGCCACGTAGTGAAACATCGGCTCCGCAACGCCGTAAAACAGAAGTCCTATACCCATTCCAGCGGAAAAGAGCATGGCAAACCATCCCATAGGGCTGAATTCGGGCCTGGCGTCCGGCCCTCCCAGCCTTATGTCGCCGAACCTTCCGCCCAGCAGCACCAGGATGAACACCAGCACTATGTTGACCGTCATGATAAACAGCCATCCGGCATACTCGGAAATCGTCTGCTGCATCTGTTCAAAGACGTTTCCTATGTAATGCTGGAAAAGAATGGTTACAATCACAAAGAGAAAAATAAGTCCGGCTGATATGAAAAAAACCTGGGGGTGTACATCGAGATGAAACCATCCCTCGGATTTTTTTTCCTGCCTTTTGCTCGCTTCCTGCCGCCGGCCTCCGGTTGCCGTCATACTGCGATTCCTTTCTTTTATACAGAGCTTTATGCTTTCAAGGCAGCCTGACAATACATTTTACAATATATTTCTGTATTATACAAATTCAAACCTTTGCAAAATTTTTATATCTGCTTGCATAGCAATGTTTTTATTACTAAAATAATAATTATTGGTTTCAGTTGGGATTACTGAACACAGTTTCAGCTTATTTTTATGGGTGAAAATAAAATAATTTTATATCCAAGATATTTACACTATTGACGAAACAGAGAGAATTTTATAATGTATTTGACATGGTGTTTTATTCTTGTAATTGCGTTCAAACCAAGTTGACAAAGAAATTCTGAGAGAAACAATAAATTTAGGAAAAGCGGGACAAATATGGGAAGATTACGAAGGTATTCTGATACAAAAAACAGGGAGAGGATGGAGAAGATATTTGAAATGCGCCGTAAGGGGTATCCTTGGGCCCGTATTGCCGAGGAATTCGATATGGGGACTCCCAATGTCCAGCAGGCTTATTACAGGGAGTGCCGTTACAGAAAGGCGGCTTTTGAATATCCGTTTATTGAATATATCGGCACCCATACCTACAATGTGATCCGCAAATGTTTTGGTGAAAAGACTCTCAGCGATCCTCAGCAGCTTGCCTCCCTTGAAAATGTCAAGGCCATGCTTTGCTGGCCCGGGGTGGGCACGAAAACCATCCTGGACCTTTCCGAGGGGTTGGAAGAAGCCGGCTATGAGGGTTTTGATCCTGACGAGGCTTACAAACAGGTTTTCCATCCCCGCGCCCGCATCTGAAAACTTCAGAAACAAATATCGTATCAGTCGGGAATGGATCATGAACCGCGCATCTGAAAATACCCGACCGTCCGGGCCGGGCGAGGACGGCCGCCGGCCCTGGCCGGGCTGGAATCCCGCTCATGAAAATAATCGCCGGATATGGTTTTTCCTTGCGGTTATGTTTGTGCTTCTGGGCTGGAGCTTTTACGCCTCAAACACGGGGCCTGAATCGATCAGCTACAGCACTTTTCTCAAGCAGCTTGATTCCGGAAACGTGGAACAGGTTACTGTCAAGGGCGATAAGATTACAGGCAGTCTCAAAGAAAAAGCCCGCAAGCCCCTTGACCGGAATGGGGGCGGTGGATTCGGCGGATTTATCGGCGCCCGGCAGGAAGAAAACGGGGGGAAGGGGCCGGCATATGATTCCTTTATAACCTATCTGCCTTCATTTGAAGATCCTGATCTTATGGAAAAACTCCGGGAACAGGGGGTCGAGATAAAAACAAAGCCCCGGAGCGATACCAACTGGTGGTACCTGATTCTAACATTTGTTCCCTTCGCGATCATTATATGGCTATTCTACGCTCAATACAGGCAATTCCAGGGCCAGGGGGGTGAAGGCCTGTTTTCAATAGGAAAAAGCAGGGCCAGGCTTTATGACCGCAGCAAGGAGTCCACGCGGTTTGATGACGTTGCCGGGGCCGAAGGGGCCAAAACAGAACTTGCCGAAGTGGTGTCATTTTTAAAGGAGCCCGAAAAGGTCCGGGATTTGGGCGCTGAAGTTCCCAAGGGCCTGATGCTTGTAGGTCCGCCCGGAACCGGCAAGACGCTGCTTGCCAGAGCCGTTGCCGGGGAAGCCAATGTTCCCTTTTTCAGCATAACAGGATCCGATTTCATGGAAATGTTTGTGGGGGTGGGGGCCAAAAGGGTTCGCAGTCTGTTTACAGATGCCAAAAAAAACGCCCCGGCAATAATCTTTATAGACGAAGTGGACGCCATAGGCCGCCGCCGCGGCGCTGGCCTCGGAGGCGGTCATGACGAAAGAGAGCAGACCTTGAATCAATTGCTATCGGAATTAGACGGCTTTGAGGAAAATGAAAACGTAATCGTCATGTGCGCCACCAACCGTCCGGACGTGCTCGATCCGGCTCTTATGCGCCCTGGTCGTTTTGACCGAAAGGTGGTGGTGGATCTGCCCGTCACAGCAGACCGTCGCAAAATTCTTGAAATATATGCCTCAAACAAGCGCATAGCCGATGATGTTGATCTTGAAGCGCTGGCCAGGAGCACGCCCGGATTTTCAGGAGCCGACCTAGAGAACATGCTAAATGAGGCGGCCCTGCTGGCAGCGCGCAAGGACAAAAAGATCATCGGCAACGAAGATATTGAAGAGGCCAGGGACAAGATACTTATGGGACTGGTGCGTCAGGGCCTTGTTCTCACTGATGAGGAAAAACAGATGGTTGCCTATCATGAGGCCGGTCATGCCTTAGTTGGCGCCTCCCTGAAATACGCCGATCCCGTACACAAGGTTTCCATCGTTCCCAGAAGCCAGGCAATGGGTGCAACCCAGCAATTTCCAGAAGGTGAAAAATATATATTTCACAGGCAGTATCTGGAAGACCGCCTTGCGGTTATGATGGGCGGCAGGGCGGCAGAGACCCTGGTCTTTGATACTGCTACAAGCGGGGCCGGAAATGATCTTCAGACGGCTACCCAGGTAGCCCGTCGCATGGTGCTGGAATGGGGCATGAGCGGACGCTTCGAGCATATGGCCATGGGCTCGAAGGGCCGCGAAGTCTTCCTTGGGGAAGAACTTGGCAAAACAAGAGAATACAGCGAGGCAACAGCCAGGGAAGTGGATCAGGAAGTGGAATCCCTTTTAAGCCAGGCCTTTTCCCGTGCCCGGCAAATCCTGGAGGAAAACCGGCAGGCCATGGACCGGCTGGC
>JBKHFD010000108.1:0-4610 GCA_046540355.1 Desulfobacterales bacterium | reverse complement strand
CGGCTGAAATGTGCATATAAGTACTTCGTTTAAGGAATAGTCACGGATTCAGGATCCTAAGACAACCTGTCAGGGCCACATCTGAATTTTTGGCAATAAGTTCAGAAACTTATGTAGCTACGACCCGGATTACGAATTCTTATGCCGCTGTTATGCCCTTGGACGGCAGGAGGTCAGTCAGCACACTGGCACGATGGATGCGAGCGGCCTGATAGAACCTGTACACCGGAAGTCTGTCCATACTTTCAGGGAAAGTTTCCGACTCCAGATCATCAATGCTCGCCGACCATTTGTGTCCTTTGTATTCCGGCACTTTCGGGCTGCCTGCGAATAAAAGATTGTCCCGCATCGCACTTTTCCAGGCCTTGATCCGGGTCTGTTTGTCACCTTCGAGCTCAATGATTTTCTTGATTGGTTTGCTTATCTGCCGCCACTGCTTTTCGCTTTGGCGTTCCGCATCTCGCGGCACTTTTTCCAGATACGCCTGAAACATCTCGTAAATCGCCTTGCAGGCAGCAAGAAAATCCTTTGGGTTTTCCCGTTCCACTGTCTCACCGTCACACTCGCGGACATAGCTCCAATGCAAGTATGGCCGGTCAGGATAGGTAGCTGCCGCACCATGACCCAGGGGAAAAGTTTTACTCAGGCCGTAGGAAACAACTTCTTTCCAGAAACGCTTGGCCTTGCCGGAGATATAGTCGAATACCCCCTTGTCCGACACGTCAAGTTCAATGCTTCCGGCCTTTATGGCGTTAAAGCTATGGTTAGCGCCCAGGAAACCATAATGGGCAAATGTATCCGCATATACATGCGCGGTTATCCCCATAAGATGGCGGCCATAGGGAACTTCCGCAGCAAGGGCCGTATTTTTCTTGACCATATTTTTGGCAACCGGACTGTCCTTACTGCAGACAAGCCGTTCCGTCGGACCTCCCCCATGGGCCCCGGGTAAAAAATGAAACGGAAGCCAGACCTTTCTTTGGTCTTCAGCATCAGCATTCTTGAAATCCAAAAGCCTGTGGGCAGTCAACTCCGCCAGAACACTCCTGCCGTCATCTAGAAACACCTCTTTGTCCCAGATCGCATCATCTACATACTCACTTGCAGTGGCCACAATCTCCGCCGGCCCTTCCCGCATCCCGGCGGCCCGGGCCAGGGCATAAACGCCATAATAATGCATGTCTGTTTGCATAACCGACCTCCAAATCTCAGTTTTTTGTCAAAAACAAGGAAGCTCTCCCGATCCGGGATAGTCCAACCTGTTGGCAACAAAATTCGGCCCACTATCGGTTAAGCGAGTTATTGGGTCTTTCCATTTTATACTGCCACCCACTCCTTACAAAGAACTTCGGCCTGCTCAAGAACGGTCTGCGTTGCCTTTTCCTGTTTATCCGGGGGATAACCATATTTGCGCAGGATACGTTTAACCATCACACGAATCTGAGCACGGGCATTTTCCCGGACCGTCCAGTCTATGGTCACGCTCCGCCGGACGGCTTTGACCAATTCCTGGGCAATCATTTTCAGGGTCTCGTCTCCCAGTACCTGCACTGCACTGTCATTGACTTCCAGCGCGTCGTAAAAGGCGACTTCATCATCGGACATGCCGAGGTTTTCTCCTCGCTTTTGGGCTTCTCGCATCTCTTTGGCAAGTTCGATTAGCTCTTCAATCACCTGGGCTGCTTCAACTGCCCTGTTTTGGTATTTGCGGATGCTCTTGTCCAGCATGTCGGCAAAAGATCGGGCCTGAACAATATTCTTTTTGGATTTGGTCTTGATTTCACCCTTGAGGAGCTTGTTAAGCATTTCCACAGCCAGGTTCCTATATGGAAGCTGTTTGACTTCCTGCAGAAATTCATCCGAGAGAATGGAAATGTCCGGCTTTTTCAAGCCGGCTTCCGCGAAAATATCCACCACGCCTTTCGGTGCTACAGCCCGGGAAACAAGCTGGCGTATGGCAGAGTCCAATTCCTCCGGTGATTTTCCGTCCCCGTTTGCCGTTGATTTTGCCAACCCGGATCGTACCTCCTGGAAAAAACCGACTTCATCCCGGATCTTGAGGGCTTCATCATGCGGAACAGCAAGGGCAAAGGCTTTGGACAAAGCGGTTACCTCTTTCAGGTATCGTTTCTTACCCTCCTCTAATTGGAGAATATGCTCCATGGCGGCAGCAACGCCTGAAAGCCGGTTTTGTGACGACTCCCTGAGCAACGGATGGTAATCGAAGCCATGGAACATGGAAGCAACCACCTCGTACTTTTCCAGCATTATTTTAACAGCTTCTTCTTGAAGAATGGCCGCCTCACCTCTGCCGCCGGCTTCCGTGTAATCATTAAGGGCTTGTTTGAGCTGGTCTGCGATCCCCAGATAATCCACCACCAAGCCACCCGGCTTGTCCCTGAACACCCGGTTTACCCTGGCGATGGCCTGCATCAAGCCATGTCCGCGCATGGGCTTGTCAATATACATGGTGTGCAGGGCCGGGCAGTCAAATCCCGTTAACCACATGTCCCGGACAATAACCATTTTGAGCGGGTCCTTGGGATCCTTGAATCGTTTCGCCAAAGCTTCACGGCGGGCCTTATTGCGTATATGCGGCTGCCAATCAGACTGGTCAGAAGCTGAGCCGGACATTACGATCTTGACTTGACCCTTGTCGTCCTCTTCACTGTGCCATTCCGGCCTGAGTTTTGTTATGGCATTGTACATATCCACGCAGATCCTGCGGCTCATACAGACGACCAGGGCCTTGCCGGTCATCGCCTGCAGGCGATCCTCAAAATGTTTCAGCAGGTCTTTTGCCACCAGGTCGATCCGCTTTTCGGCCCCGACCATGGCTTCCAATGCAGCCCATTTGGTCCGCAATTTCTGTTTTTTTGCCTCTTCCTCCCCCTCGGTAATCTCTTCAAATTCGGGGTCGATCCTGGGCCGCTCATCTTCCCGCAGGTCAATCTTAGCCAGCCTTCCTTCATAATAAATGGGGACCGTTGCCCCGTCCTCAACAGCCCGGAGAATGTCATACTTATCTATGTAATTCCCAAAGACCGCCGGGGTGCTTCGGTCATCCCGCTCGATTGGAGTCCCCGTAAACCCGATAAAGGACGCCTTCGGCAAAGCGTCGTGCATATGCCGGGCAAACCCGTCAATAAAGTCATACTGACTGCGATGGGCTTCATCAGCGATTACCACAATGTTGCTGCGGGAAGACAATTGTGGATACTGCTGGCCCTTATCCGGCAGGAACTTTTGGATCGTGGTGAATACAACCCCGCCGGCCGGGACTTTGAGCAATTCCTTTAAATGCTCCCGGTTCTCCGCCTGAACCGGGGCTTGACGAATCAGGTCCTGGCAGGAGGCAAATGTGCCAAAAAGCTGGTCGTCCAGGTCATTTCGGTCTGTAATGACCACGAGAGTCGGATTCTGCATGGCTGGATGCCGAATAACCTTACCGGCAAAAAAGGCCATCAAAAGGCTTTTTCCACTTCCCTGCGTGTGCCAGATCACTCCAATCCGCTGGCCCCCAAAGTGGTCTGAATCCAAACCATAAGGAAGCTGTTCTTCTTTTACTGAAAAGGGATTATGTTCATCCGGTGCAGGGAAATCGGCATAAAGCAACCCGGGGTCGGCTTCTATGCCGCAGGCGGACAAGGTCGATTCGATTGCCTTGTTTACCGCATGATACTGATGATAAGCAGCCGCTTTTTTGGCTATGGCAATCCCGTCATCGTCAAAGACCGTAAAATTTAAAATCAGGTCCAGAAACCTGCTTTTTTCAAAAACGCCCTTGAGCAGCACCTCAAGCTCTACAGATCCTCTTGGCGCCACTTCTTTTCCATCAACGGTCCGCCAGGGCATGAACCGGTCCCAGCCGCTGGTTATTGTGCCGGCCCGGGCTTCGAGGCCATCGGATATGACCAACATCTCGTTATAATTGAACAGATCCGGAATGTCGGTTTTATAGGTCTGAATCTGATTAAAGGCATGTCTGAGTGTGGCTTTTTCATCAGCTGGATTTTTAAGCTCTATTACAACCAAGGGTAAGCCATTGACAAAAACAACGATGTCCGGCCGTCTGTTTTTCCGGTTTTGAAGCACGGTAAACTGATTGACTGCCAGCCAGTCGTTTTTTTCCAGTTCTTCCAGATCCAGCAGCCAGACCTTGTCATAGACTTCCCGCCCTTCTTGAAGATATGAAATATCCACCCCATCGGTAAGCATCCGGTGGAAACGGCGATTGCTTTCAATCAGACCGGGAGTATCCGAGCGGATAATTTTCCGTATCGCCTCGTCAATGCAATCTGCAGGGAGGTGTGGATTGATGCATTCAAGTGCTGCTCGGAGTCTTCCTGTAAGCACCACCTGATCGTAGGAGTCGCGTTCGCATGCCGGGCCTTCCGGGCTGATATCCGGGCCGAAGGCGGTTTGCCAGCCTAAGGAGGTGAACCAGTCGAGGGCGGTTTGTTCGAGAGTGGTTTCAGTTATATTTGCCATGGTTCGTCCATTCCTGTAGGGGCAACCCCCCGTGGTTGCCCGTTGTCCCGTGGTTGCCCGTTGTCCCGTGGTTGCCCGTTGTCCCGTGGTTGCCCGTTGTCCCGTGGTTGCCCGGATAC
>JBKHFD010000107.1:0-4623 GCA_046540355.1 Desulfobacterales bacterium | reverse complement strand
AAAATTTAATATCTGCCGTAGATTTTGGTTAGACGGGCAAGGCCTGCGGCAAGGGAAGGGGTGAGGAGGCCGGGGGTGAGTTTCCAGAGCCAGTTTCCTTTCTGGCGGGCCGGGTGATTGATACGGGCGTGCTGGGGGAGGGCAAGGATGTCCTGGATCGGCAGGATGCAGGTGCTGGCGGGCGACATCATGGCTGTGCGGACAAGGACATTGGCAAAGGTTTTGCCTGTGAGATTTGCCCCGAAATAAAGGCATGCATGTTTTTTTGCGGTTTCTGTGGCCTCGTTTTCAAACCAGCCCCGGGCTGTGTTTGTGTCATGGGTGCCTGTATAGACAATGGTGTTTTTTTCGACATTGTGGGGGGCGTTGGGGTTTTGGCCGGGAGGGTCTGAAAAACCGAAAACAAGCACGCGCATGCCGGAAAGATCGTATAAGCTCATGATCTCTCTTACGTCCGGGGTTATATAGCCCAGGTCTTCTGCCACAAGGGGAAGGTGAGAAAATCGGCGGTGAAGGGTTTTTAAAAATTCGTGGGCAGGGGCTTTTACCCATTTGCCGTTTAAGGCGCTGGTCTCGTTTGCCGGCACTTCCCAGTAGGCCACCAGGCCGCGGAAATGATCAATGCGAAGCATGTCAAAAAGATCCAGGTGATGGCTTATGCGGCTTGTCCACCAGTCAAATTTTTCCTCCTTATGGGCCTCCCAGTTGTATACAGGATGGCCCCAGAGCTGGCCTGTGTCACTGAAATAATCAGGGGGCACGCCTGAGACAGCAGTGGGGTTAAGATTTTTGTCCAGTTTAAACAGGCGGGGCCGGCACCATACATCTGCGCTGTGGAAGGGCACGTAAATGGGCATATCTCCCATAATGCGGATTTCATGATTGCTGCAGAAGGATTTAAGTGCTGTCCACTGAAGGTAGAACACGTACTGGAAAAAACAGATGCGCGTTATTTGGTCGGAGAATTTTTCAGATGCGGTTTTTAAGGCTTTGCGATCCCGGAAGGCAAGGCCGGGGGGCCATTTAGGCCAGAAGCGGTCTTTGTACTGGTCTGTGAGTATGCAAAACAGGGCATAGTCTTTGATCCAGTATTTGTTTTTATTGCAGAAATCCTTAAAACCGGGATCTTTTTTGTGCAGATCAAAGGCTTTTAACAGCAGGTCTTTTTTAAATGCCCATGCAAACTCGTAATCGATCTGGTCTGAGTCTGCGGGCTGGTTTATTTTATTTTGCAGGTCGTTTTTGGAGATAAGGCCTTGTTCTGCCATCTGCTCCGGGCTTATTAAAAGCGGGTTGAATGCAAAGGCAGAGAGGCTGTGATACGGTGAATGGCCCTTCTCAGAAGAGGTCGGGGTAAGGGGCAGGATCTGCCATATATGCTGGCCTGCTTCATAAAGAAACCCGGCAAATTCAAAGGCTGCAGGGCCCAGGTCTCCGATGCCGTATTTTGACGGCAGGCTCTGGACTGGAAGAAGAATGCCGCTGGTGCGGATTTTCATGATATATTCTCCGAATGCCGGGTTTTTGCGGTTTTTGCTAAGGGGCCCGGGCTTTGAGACGGGGCATGGATATTTATCCCTGTGAATTTTATGCCGTAAAAATGCTGTTTCATTGCGCCAGGCATTGATAATGAATTTATACACTGAGGATTAAAAATGCAAGTCCGCGGTTGACAGCCTAAAATCAGCTTGTTACAAAATAAACATAATTTCTTAACATTTGAGCAAAATTACTCAAGCTACTGAGCAAATTGTAATTCACTATGAAACTCCCTGATTTTCAACGTAAAAACGTTAACACCCTTTTAAAAAGGTTGAATGAAAACCATCCTTTTATCCAGGTGCTCATTGGTCCCAGGCAGGTCGGCAAAACCACGGCCTTGCTTCAGGCCATGAAAAAATGGAGAGGGCCGACAGTCTACGAATCAGCAGATGCTCCGGCACCCCCGGAAGCCGATTGGATCGAACAGGCCTGGCGATCTGCTGAAATAAAGGCTGAAGACGGCGATCCGGTGCTGCTGGTATTGGATGAGATCCAGAAAGTGCGGGGCTGGGATGAAAGTATCAAATTTTTCTGGGATAAAAACCAGTATTCCGCAAAACCCATTCGGGTTGTTCTCTGCGGTTCATCCGCTCTGCAGATTCAAAGCGGGCTGACCGAAAGCCTTGCCGGCAGGTTTGAAATCCTTCGCATGTCGCATTGGTCCTTTTCGGAGATGAAGGCCTGCTTTGGCTGGGATTTAAACAAGTATATTTACCACGGGGGGTATCCCGGTGCGGCCAATTTGATTCACGACCGGAAACGCTGGGCGGATTACATCCAGCAATCCCTGGTGGAAACCGCTATTGGCAAGGATATTCTCTTTTTGCACCGGGTGGAAAAACCTGCGCTTTTGCGGCAGTTATATGCACTGGCCTGTGATTACGGCGGCCAGGTTGTCTCCTATCAGAAATTGACAGGCCAACTACAGGATGCCGGCAATACGACCACCCTGGCCCACTATCAACGACTTCTCGAAGGAGCTTTCCTGATTCGGGGCCTTCCCAAATGGCACGGAACAAAACTGCGCACACGGGCCTCCAGCCCCAAGTGGCACCCCCGAAACACCGCACTGGTAACATCGCAGTCCGGCATGTCCCTGAATGAATGGCGGCAGGATACAAAACAGTGGGGAAGACTGGTTGAGATTGCTGTGGGAGCCCATATTATCAACCAGGCGGAAGAAGAGGGCTTTGACGTATATTACTGGCGAGACAGAAACCGGGAAGTGGATTTCATTCTTTCCGGCAAAAAGCAAATCGCTGCCGTAGAAGTCAAAAGCGGTGCGTTTGCCAAGGCCCACTCCGGCCTTCAACTTTTCCGGAAGCGATGGCCTGCGGCCAGGACATGGATCATCGGCCGGGGGGGCGGCATCGAACTGGAAGATTTCCTCAGCAGAAATCTTGAATTTCTTTTATAAAATTTCATTGCTCATCTGAATCCTTTTCCTCAAGTTTGAAAAGAACCACTGACCGGCCTTCAACCTGGATTTGAGCGCCTGCGGGTGTCTGCTGCCGGTCTTCTTCCCTTATAAAGCCGCCTGCGGATGTGTCAAGTTCAAGTATCCAGGACTCTCCCCATTTTTCGTCCGGCATGGTTACGTCCAAAGCTTCGTGCCAGGCGTTTAATATGATATAAAAGCTGTCATCTGTTACAGGGTCAGCCTTTACATAGGGATTTGGAATGGTTTTGCCGTTTAAGAAAATCCCCAGTGTGCGGGCTGAGGCATCATTCCATTCCTCCTCGGATTTCTGGCGGCCGTCTGTGTTAAACCATGCAATGTCCTTTATGTCGCTTCCGTGGATGGGCCTGCCCTGAAACCAGCGGCGGCGGCGCAATACCGGATGATCTCTGCGGTAGTCTATGAGTTTGCTGCAGAATTCGCGCAGCTCTTGATCAGCGTTTTCCCAGTCATACCAGGAAATCTCGTTGTCCTGGCAGTAGGCATTGTTATTTCCCTGCTGGGTGCGCCCCAGTTCATCTCCGCCCAGGAGCATGGGCACGCCCTGGGATAAAAACAGGGTTGCAAGGAAGTTTCTTTTCTGGCGGGCGCGAAGCTTTAATATTTCCGGATCGTCTGTCGGGCCTTCTGCACCGCAGTTCCATGAGCGGTTATGGTCCTCGCCGTCGCGGTTGTCCTCTGTATTTGCCTGGTTGTGTTTTTCATTATAGGAGACAAGATCATGCAGGGTAAAGCCGTCATGGGCGGTTATGAAATTGACACTTGCATAGGGCAGCCTGGAGGTGTCCTCGTAAAGATCGGAGCTGCCGGTAAAGCGCGAGGCAAGTTTTTCTAAAACCTGGTCTTCGCCGCGCCAGTAATCGCGCATGCAGTCCCGGTACTTGCCGTTCCATTCAGACCACAGGTGCGGAAACTTGCCCACCTGATAGCCGCCTTCGCCAACGTCCCAGGGTTCTGCAATCAGCTTTACCTGGCTGATAACCGGGTCCTGCTGGATGATGTCGAAAAAAGCGGAAAGCCGGTCAACATCGTGGAGTTCGCGGGCCAGGGCAGAGGCAAGATCAAAGCGGAACCCGTCAACATGCATCTGTTCGATCCAATAGCGCAAAGAGTCCATAAGAAGCTGGAGCACGTGGGGATGGCGCATGTTAAGGGTGTTTCCGCAGCCGGTGTAATCCATGTAATAACGGGCATCATCTGTTAAGCGGTAGTAATAGGCATTGTCAATGCCTTTAAAGCAAAGCATGGGCCCTTCGTGGCTGCCTTCTGCGGTGTGATTGTAGACCACATCTATTATCACCTCTATGCCGGCCTGGTGGAAGGCCTTTACCATCTGCTTGAACTCGGCCACCACGCCGCCGGGGCGAGGGTCTGAGGCATACTGGTCATGCGGGGCAAAATAGCAGATGGAATTATACCCCCAGTAATTGGAAAGTCCTTTGTCAACAAGGCGTTTGTCATGGATGAATTTGTGTACGGGCATGAGCTCTACTGCTGTGATTCCAAGATCCTGGAAATATTCAATTGAAGCAGGATGCGCCAGGCCGGCGTATGTGCCCCGCAGTTCTTCGGGGATCTCGGGGTGCTGCATGGTAAAGCCCTTTACATGGGTCTCATAGATA
>JBKHFD010000106.1:0-4911 GCA_046540355.1 Desulfobacterales bacterium | reverse complement strand
CCAGTTAAATTCGAACTTATCCGGATCCTGGCCGGCATCCAGACAATATTGTTCTATAGCTTTCTGGCCAAGCTTGCCTGGAGTCATTTTTCCGATCAGCGCCTCCTGCGCGTCCTGCTCGTGCTCCTGCCGGATTTTTTCAAACTGCTCGCTGCCAAGGGTTCTTTCCAGTTGTTTTTCTATGTGATCCGGAACATCGCTGTCCACCACATGGAGAAGAACAAGCCTGGCATTATGCTGGGCTGCCAGGTAAACCGATGTGGTCAGCGCAGGCACACAGGCCTGTGAAAGATTGGTTGCAAACAGAATTGATCTGATTGGTGTAAACATGGCTATTCCTTTCTCCTTTAAACATTTACGATAAGGATTTCATAAAAGATCGAAGACGATCGGCCCATTTCTCAGCCTCAAGGCCTGAGGCCAGATGGCCGTACCCACTGTCTATTTCAAAATACCCGGAATCCACCCCCGCTCTGTAGAGCTTGTCCATTACACCGGGTGCCAGGGAAGGCGGAAAAAGCTGATCGGTTGCAGACAAAACGTAGAGCACCTTCGCCTTAATCTTATTAAAATAAGGTTCAGTGTTAAAATTTTCAAGCGCCCGGCTTAAAATAATAAGCGAATTTGCGTCAAATTCTTCGGCCCAACCGGAGGCCATACGGTGTATCGCCTCCTGCCTCTGTTGGCGGTCGGGTATTTTTTTCTGCAGCCACTCCTCTATTCCGTATTTTTTTAGCATTTCCCTGCGTATGCGGATCAGGGTATCCTTTGGAGGGCCGTGCTCATAATAATCTCCGCCATTCCATTGCGGATCATCTTCCAGCAGGGAAAGCAGGGACCCGGTCCTGGAGCCCGCAGCCTTCGGCGCTGTCACCGCGGCCACGATTCCGTCCATAAAACATGGTTAGTCAGGCTTTTCTGATCAATTCCACTGCCACTACAGTGCTTAAAAACAAAATCAGGGCCACAATATAAAAGGCCCATGCTATGCCGAGTAAATCCGTTACAGCGCCCATGCCCATTGCTCCGAGAAACAGCCCCGCGCTCATGGCCATGTTAAACATACCCATCATCGAACCCTGGCCGTATACCCGGCCCTCCTCTGTTGCCAAGGCTCCGAGAGCAGGCCATGAAATGGATTCTCCAAGACCGATAATGGCAAACAATATCATGAGGTTTATAAAATTGCCGCCAAAAGGCACGCCAAGCATGCCTATACTTATAATTGTACTGCCTATAAAAATAAGTCTGTGCTTGTGCCACCGATCCGCAATATTTCCGAAGGGAGTCTGCAAAGCGGCGTTTACAAGGGTCCGGCTCGCAACAACCACGCCTATTTCAATGCCTCCGGCCTCCATGTATTCATTCATAAGTACCGGCAGAAACGCCATGGTAGGTATCATGATCATCATTGTAGACATCCTTGAGATCAAGATCCCTATTACCCGGCGGCTGTACAGCATTCTTCGGAATATGCCCAGCATTGAGCCCTGGTTTTCATTTGTTTTTGATCCGATCTGCTCCGGGAGAACCGATGCCACAAGAATCAAAGACAGTAAACTTAGCAGGGCCATGGCGTAAAACGCTGAATTCTGCCCCCAAAAGTCCAGAAAAATCCCGCCCAGTACCGGGCCGCCTCCTATTCCGGTAAAAATCGAGATATGAAGCCAGCCCATGTATTTGCCTTCCTGGCCCCTCGGAGACATATCCCCTATATAGGCCATGGCCATGGGAATAATCATTGCCGATCCCATGCCGTGCACTATTCGGACAGCCACCAGATGCTCCACGGAAGTGGCCAGGGTGTAGGAATATCCCATGACCGCATATATAAATAGCCCCGCAACCATGAACCGCTTTTTCCCGTGCCGGTCGGCCAGGCCTCCGACCACCGGCTGCAGCAACCCTCTGCTTAGGGAAAAACCGGCCACGATTACGCCCAGGGCAAATCCGCTTGCACCTAACTCTGTTGCATATATCGGCATCACAGGGGCTATGATACCGATGCCAACCAGCGCGATAAATACCGCGGATAAAATGGCTGCCAAAAGGTATTTTTTCATACATTTCCGACGCTTTTAGGCGCCTCTGCCAGGATAAGGTCGATCCGGTTTAATCCCGCTGCATAAACTTTTACAAGGATCTCATTCTTTGCGGGTTCTGGCTTTGAGACATTCTGTATACTGATATCACCTTTGTCTGTAACAACTTTTTTCATTCTGCCTCCCTGCTGATGCTATCTACAGAAACCGGCTTTTCTTCAATTTCCACTTCAAAATTTTCCAGAAAACGGCTGACCATCATATAAAATCCGATGGTCAATGTCAGCTCGGCCAGCTCCCGGTGAGACAGCATCCGTTCCAGGGCCCTGAATGTTGACTCCCCTGCCTTTACATTTAATACAACGGAATCGGTGTAGCGCAGGACTTTTTTTTCAATATCATTAAATACCGGCGAGTCAGGTCCATCCCTGAGCGCTTCGATTTTTTCCTCGCTCAGTCCCTCCCTGCGCGCAATCCTCTCGTGCTGGTACACTTCGTAAGAAGCCCGGCACAGGATTCCCACCCTGATAATGGCCAGTTCGCGCAGCAGGGTGTCAAGTTTGTTCTCCCTTAAAAGCGCGGAGCCCATCTTTAGAAACCCGGCAGCTGCAGGTCCTGCATGAGCAAGCATCCTGTATATATTCAAAGCGGGTCTGGATTCAACAGCTTTACGGATCTCCTCATCAGCCTCGGACAAATCAAAATATGGAATACGCGGCATAAAAACCTCCCAAGGATAAAAGAATTAATAAATACCTGATACATTACTTTTGAGCTATTCCCACGCCCAGCCCTCCGTCCACGAAAATCGACTGTCCGTTGATATAAGACGACTCGCTGGATGCAAGAAAAATTGAGGGGTAAGCCACCTCCCAGCCAGTCCCCTGGCGGCCGAAGGGCACGAGCACAGCCCGATCCGACCGCCTGGCGCTTGCCCTTCTGCCAAGAGGCGTATCAATTAAGCCCGGGGCAACAACGTTGCAGCGAATACCCCTGGGCTGGCCGGTTAAAGCAACGTTTTTCGCAAGAGCTATCTGGGCCGCCTTGGAACATTCATAAGCCGGGTTTCTGCCGGTGGGACGCTGGCTCGCCAGGGAGGAAATCAGAACAATGGAGCCTCCTGTCTCCATTACGGGCATGGCCTCCTGGCAAATAAAAGCATGACTTCTAAGATTTACCGAAAGCTCCAGGTCCCATTCATCCATGGTTACCTTATCCAGGGGCATTCCATGGCTGATACCGACATTGAGTATAAGAGAGTCAAGCTTTCCCAGAACATTTTTAGCCTCGTCCACCATATATTTAATGTCATCCGGTTTGGCCACATCCGCGGCCAGGGACTCCGCAAAATATCCTTCCGCTCTTATCATATCAGCAGTTTCAGCCGCACTCTCCATGTTTATATCAGCGCAGACAACCTTTGCGCCTTCGCGCGCCGCCAGGATTGAAATGGCACGCCCGTTTCCGGGCGGCGGATCCGGATCATCGGATTTACGCTGCCCCGCTCCCACAACAAGTACGTGCCTGTTTTCCATGCGGCCGCGGCCGGGAGCTTTCCCGAGTGCTTCCTCAAACATCTGGATCTCTGGATTTATAACTCGTTCCGGTATGTTCAATTTTTCACCTCCTTGTACTAATATCAGGTTTTTATCAGATGACCTGAGTTGACCTGAAAGTTTTAGTCTGATAAATATTAACCTGAATACCATTGAAAAAAAACCAAAACTGAGAAGGAAAAAACAATGCCCATATATGAATTCAAATGTGCTGACTGCGGAAATGTCCAGGAAGTTCTGGTGAGATCCGGCAATGCATCGGAAGAAGTGGAGATGAAATGCAAGGCCTGCGGCGGCGAGGTTTTGGAACGGGTGCTAAGCCGCGTGGGATATTCCATGGGTTCCGCCAAGGGGACATCTCCGGCTGTTTCTTCACACAGCTGCGGCTCTGGCAATTCATGCGCCACCATAGACATTCCCGGGCCTTCCGGCTAAAATACTTGAGACCGGCATATTATAATACCGGACATATCTCAACCGATACCCTCCGGCCGTTGATTTGTGCAAATGCATAACGCCTGCGCCACAGCGGACCCGGATTTATAACCCATGTCTCGCCTATTTGATCTGCAGCCACGGACTCGTGGATATGGCCCGTAAAACATACAAGAGGCCGGCGGTCTTGAATAAACCTGCGAAGTTCTCTGCTGCCCACATGCCTTCCGTCCTTTAGCCTGTCGCAGGAGGTGTCTGCAGGGGGCTGATGGCTTACCAGGACAAAAGGAATATCTTCAGGCAGATCTGACGCTGCCTCTGATAAGAACCTCCCGGTCCGGGCATCGCAATATTCAAACGGGGTGTTAAACGGGGTGTATATGGAGCCACCCAGGCCCGCAAATACGATATCTCCTGTAACAAAGGATTTCGAATGAAGGTTTATATCTTCATTGTTCAGCCATTGATCCACGTCCGGATAATCGCAGTTGCCCGGGACCGCCAGTACGTTGGCGTTATACTTCCTCACCGCCTCCACCACCCGGGCGGCCTGGGAGGCATGTGAAAAATGCGTAATATCGCCTGCAAGCACAACAACATCCGCGCTTTTCAATACATCCCCCATCCTGTCTATAAAAGCAGTATCACCGTGAATATCGCTCAGTCCTATAATAATCATGTATACCTTTATCCTTCGGCTCTTATCCTCTGCCCCCGGGGCATTTATACCTGCCGCTGTTTCTGTTTGACAGCCGCAGCCTGTCAATATAATTTTTTAACCTTGACCAAGGAAAACAGAATCGTAAAAAGCTGTCTATCCCGCTTGGGCGGTATTTTTGAAGAAAGGAAATCCATAAGCACCTTGGCTGATCGGCGGC
>JBKHFD010000105.1:0-5089 GCA_046540355.1 Desulfobacterales bacterium | reverse complement strand
TTTGATACGCCACGGCTTGATTTTTTAAAAAAATACATTGCAGGGAGGAGATGGCAATGCTTATAGTGATGCGCCGGGACGCCACACAGGAGCAGGTAGATGCCGTGATTCGGGCCATAGAGGAAAAGGGTTGCACGGCGCGGCCCATTGCCGGGGGGGAACGCACCTCCATAGGGGTCCTCTACAACGTAGGCCCCATAGACCCCGCGACATTTGCGGGCATGCCGGGAGTTAAGGAGGCCATTCCTGTTACCAGGCCGTATAAACTGGTGAGCAGGGAAATTCATCCCCACGACAGCGTGATCAGGGTGGGAGACGTATCCGTGGGAGGGAACAATTTTGCTATTATAGGCGGTCCGTGTGCGGTGGAAAGCGAATCCCAGGTAATGTTAACCGCCGAGCACGTGAAACAGGCCGGCGCAAATATTTTCCGGGGCGGGGCCTTTAAGCCGCGCACCTCTCCTTATGCGTTCCAGGGGCTTGGAGAGCAAGGGCTCAGGATGCTGGCAAAAGTCCGAGAAACCTACGGGCTTCCGGTGGTAACCGAGGTGCTGGACATGGAGCATTTTGACATGGTTGAAAAGTATGCCGACATGGTTCAGATAGGTACCAGAAACATGCAGAATTTCAGCCTCCTGCGCAGGGCGGGTGAGGCCTGCAAGCCTATTCTGCTAAAACGGGGCATGTCGGCAACGGTCGATGAATGGCTGATGGCGGCCGAGTATATCCTGTCGGAGGGAAACTCCGAGATCATTCTGTGCGAGCGCGGATTGCGTACCTTTGTTCGCCACAGCAGAAATACCCTGGATTTTTCAGCCGTTCCGGTTGTCCGGAAGGAAAGCCATCTGCCAGTGATCGTGGACCCGAGCCACGCGGCAGGGCTAAGGGACCAGGTTTTGCCGCTTAGTCGGGCGGCGGCCGCTGTCGGCGCTCACGGACTTATGGTGGAGGTTCACTGCATGCCTGATTCCGCGTTATGCGACGGCGGCCAGTCGCTTTATCCGGAGCAGTTTGAGATTTTGTGCAGCCAGGCCAGGGCCATTCGCGATATTGCTTTGCAAAACCATTGAATCAGAGGTTTGCATGAGAAGGCTTGAGATCTCCGGGAAAACCGGAAAATCGGCTATTCTTGTGGGTGAGCGGCTTGAAAACACCCCCTGTCATCTCCCCGCAGACGACCGCGTAATTGTAGTTACGGATGAGATCGTGGACCAGCTTTATTCAGGATGTCTGCCGGAGGCAGAACGCATTGTAATCGGCACTGGCGAGAAAGCAAAAACCCTTGACACCGTCTCCGCAATCTATAGCCGCCTGATTGACATGGAGGCCGATCGCGGAGTTTTCCTGCTTGCAGCGGGCGGCGGAATTGTCTGCGACATTGCTGGATTTGCTGCAGCAACTTACCTTCGCGGCGTGCGGTTTGCCAGTGCCGCAACCACGCTTCTCGCCCAGGTGGATGCGAGCGTGGGAGGAAAAACAGGCGTAAATTTCAACGGCTATAAGAACATGGTCGGTGTGTTTAACCAGCCCCTGTTCGTAATATGCGATCCATTGATTCTTAAAACCCTTCCGGAGCGGGAACTTGCCAACGGGTTTGCTGAAATAGTAAAACATGCCGCAATTTCCGATGCCGAATATTTTGCATTTATAGAAAAGCACGCTGATATGGCGTGCAATCTGGAGCCCGGGGTAATGGAAAGGATTGTTTATGATTCTGTTGCCATAAAGGCCGATATAGTAAATCGTGATGAACGCGAGCAGGGGGAGCGGCGAAAGCTTAATTTCGGCCATACGCTTGGCCATGCACTGGAAAAGACAAAGAACCTCACCCACGGAGAGGCTGTAAGTATCGGGATGGTTGCGGCAGCCAGGCTTTCTGTTAGAAAAGGTTATCTGCGGGAAAGCAGTGCCGCAAGGATAGAGACTCTTTTGGAGCGCCTGGGGCTTCCGGTTTATACAGACTTTGATCCTGACGAGGTTTCTTTGGCATTGGCAAAAGACAAAAAGAGACTGGATGACAGGATCTATTTCGTGCTCCTTGAAGAGATCGGAAAAAGCTTCGTTGAGCCGGTGGCTCTCGCAGAATTAAAAAAACTTCTCCCGGAGCTTGCCGGCGGCCGGATTATTTAATCCGGAACCTGGGGCTTTCTATGCGTTCGCTTTTGCAGAGCGGGCATTTGCCCGGTTTTGTTATACGCTGTCTGTTTTTAAACCTGTATCCGCAGCCGATGCATTGCGCAGGCAGTGTTTCCAGTTTTCTGGCCTGCTTTGAAAGGCTTTTTGCTATGTGAGGCAGATGGGTGTATACTTCTTTTTCGCTGATGCCGAGGCTTTGCGAAAGCCCCCTTGCGTCGTTTTCGTCCTGTTCCAGAAGCCGGATGATCTGCTGCCTGATTGTTGTCATAAAGCTCCTCTCTATTTTTAGTATATCATAGCCGGTCTTAGAATCAATTTCAAGCAATTGCCGGCAGGCTTTATATTCAGGTGTCCTGATACCCCGGGTGCGCGGGCTTTTCCCCCGGCAATCGTGACATCCCCGGACGGGCAAGATGATAAAATATTCACCGACAGCATAGAGCAAACTGCTCTATTTTACGGTGCCATCAATTTTAGGCTTTAATTTTTTAGTAATAATATATTATGAACAGAGTTAACAACCATTCTTAAGAGAAGGGTGCAGATGAAGGCCCTTGGGATTATTCTGCTGCCGGTTCCGGCCGCGATGCCCGGCAAGAAAGGAGATACCGGATGGATGTGATTTCATCGCTTCTTTCCAGATACCGATCAGTCAAAAGCCGGCTGCGGGGCTTTCCCCCCGGAAAAGTCCTGGTGCTGGAGGGAGGCGGGATGCGCGGTATTTTTCTGGTTGGCGTGCTTCAGGCTTTCCTGGAAAGGGGGTATTCTCCCTGGCGCCTGATTATCGGTACTTCGGCGGGAGCGCTTATCGGTACGGCTTATGCCGCCCGACAAGTTCACCTGGCCCGGGATGCATTTTTCACGGAGTTGCTTACAGGGCGTTTTATACGGATGTCCAACATATTCAGGCCGGAAAAACACGTGCTGAACCTGGACTGGATGATTGACACTTTTATAAATGATCATCCCGACTCTCTTGATACAAAGCGGCTGCGCAATTTCTCCTGTCCCGTCCTGGTTGCAGCCACCTGTTTTTATCAGCATGCACCCCCCCGTCCGGTTTATCTTAGCACAAAAAAGGACTACATTCCCCGGGCGCTTAAAGCCTCGGCTGCAATCCCCTTTTTATACCGCAATTTTGTTCCCTATAAAAACGAACTTTTAATGGACGGAAGCGTATGCGACCCGCTTCCTTTTAAAAAGGCCCTGGATCTTGGTTTTGCAGAAAAAGATCTCCTGGTTGTTACTACCAGGCCGAAAGGCTACCGCAAAGATCGGGAATCATTCTGGGCAAAGAGGCTTTGTGAGTCCTATTACAGGGATGAGAAATACCAACACCTGGTGGATGCGCTTGGAAATCATTGGACAATGTATAACCGGCTGCTCGAGGAAATGGAAGCCAGTCAGGGTCTTGACGTGATTTATCCTCCTGATGACTTTAAGGTCAAACGCCTTACCCGCAATGAGGAAAGACTCGTGGAAGGCTTTGAGCAGGGGATAAGGGCGGCAAGGCAGTATTTATACGGAGAGCCCGGGCAGCGGGAATCCTGGGCAGCAGATCAGTAGACAGGGCCGGTAAGTCATTTTAATGGAGAAGCCTGATTTGGAGGAATTATGGGATTGTTTGGCATTTTTTCCGGGAAAAAACCCGAGGATCACGAGGAAAGGGGTGACGAATGCATGAAAAACGAGACATTCGGAGACGCCAGGATTGAATTTGAAAAGGCTCTTTACAAAATTGAATCCCGGTTTCCGGAAAAGTCTCATCTGGCTGATCGCATCAGACAGAAGTTTGAATATGCAAGCGAGTCCCTTGCCTTACAGCATATCGAAAATGCCGGGGCCATGGCAGAGGCCGGCGACGTTGAAGAAGCGGCTGAGTTGTATGAACTGGCCCTTGATCTGACCGGCAGAAAGGATATCAATGATAAAATTGCCGCGGCAATGAAGGAACTTCGGAAAAACACTTTCCGGCAGCCCGATTCCGCAGGTCCGGCAGATGAAACACAAAGAGAAGATGTTACAGTGAATGAACAGGACGTTTCTACACGCACACCTGCTCGTGAAGACAGCGATGATGAAGAACTTTTTAATGTTTTGTTAAACGCCCTTGCCCCCGAGACCGCCGAAGCCTACCGGCAATACGGGGATTCTTTTGCAAGGGGTTATACGGCACTTAACAGGGGGGATTTTAATTTTGCAATAAAAGAGCTTTCCGACGCCATGTACCAGAACTCTGACCGGCATACTCTTATCCCCCTGGAACTGGCAACAGCATATCTTCATGCAGAGCAGCACGCCAGGGCGGAAGAAATTCTAAAGTCATTTGTCAGCCAAAATCCTGCTGAAATCCGCGCCTACCAACTGCTGTGCGAAATCTACTGGGAAACCGGGGAACTTTCAAAAGCATCGAATCTTATCAAATCCGCATCCTCGGATATCAGGGGGCTGCCTCTTATGCGACTGCTCGACGGCGAGACCCGGTTTCAGTCAGGGAATTTGCAGGGAGCAAAGGCAGTATTTAAAGCTTCAATGGATGAAAACGGCCCGGATGAAATCGTTTTAAGAGCACTTGCAAAAACCTGTGAAGCTGCGGGCGAGCCTGAAGAGGCACGGGACCTGTATGCGCAGATAATGAATCATTGCGCTTCCTGCCAAAGAACCATAGATCCTTTAATCAAAAGGCGTTTTGCTGAGCTGAGCCTTGAAACAGGCGATACTTCGGCAAAGCTCCTGGACCTTTTCTTTTCCCTGGTTCAGGAAGACCCGGATCACAGGTATGACTATTTCCGTCATATAGGCAGAATATACGAAAAGCGGGGCGAAAAAAAAGAGGCCAGAAGATACCTGGGACTTGCCGGAGAGCTTGACTGAAACCCCTTGAATTTGCATTAAAGCTTTGCTAAAAGAACTAGATTTTAAGCAACCTTTTTATTGCACCGGGAGGAGCAAA
>JBKHFD010000104.1:0-5100 GCA_046540355.1 Desulfobacterales bacterium | reverse complement strand
CAAACGGGCCGCTTGGCTCGCCGTTTGCCCTGGATGCGGCCTTTCATGCCGCGTGTGTGTGGGGGCAGCGATATTCGGGATTTATCGGGTTTCCTGTCGGTTTTGCGCGCCGGCATGTTATCAGGCCCACAGTGCCGGGCGGAAAATATGCCGTCCGGGTATTGCCGGCCGGCTGCGAGCATGGGGAAAATATTTTTGACCTGTGGATTTTTCAAGCCGAAAACGGGGTCTTCGAGGTTGTTTGCGGCCTGCGCATGCGGGATGTCTCGGGCGGGCGGAAAAAACCGCCCGCGTGGATACATAAAAGTCTGTAAATCGAATATTTTTGATGTTTACGTGGCCAGCAGTTTGTAAATTTCAGTGTTTTCATACTTGCCTGCAGGAGAGACGGGGATACGTTCCACCACCCGGATACGCCTGGGAACCGCATAGTCAGGAATCCGATTTTGCAAATACCTCCGGATTTCACCGCTGTCAATACCTGCGGCCACAAGTGCCCGGATCTCGTTGCCCCGGCCGCTGCCGTTTTCAGCGCAAATTACAGCAGCATCTTCCACACCGGTCATGCCTACAATCGCGGACTTTACTTCCTCAAGATCCACGCGCCTGCCCCCGACCTTGACGATACTGTCTGCGCGGCCGGCAAGCTGAAAACCATTGGGGCCCACGGTTTTTGCCCGGTCGCTGGTAACAAAGAAACCTTCCGTGTCTACGGGAAGTTCCGGAGAAATAAAATCCGAACGTATGGCAAGCAGGTGATCGATGATTTTCCAGTCAATGCAGTCAAAAGGCGTGAAATGGGGCTGTTCTCTGCTGCACAGCCGGGTGGCGATCCCCCCGGTTTCAGTGGAACCGAATACTTCGGTTATCCCCAGTCCGGTCTGTGTGTAAAAAGCCCTGCTGTCAGCTTCTTCCAGCCTTGCTGCAGATGAGAGCGCAAACCGCAGGCTTTCTGCCTTGAACTCAGTGCCGGCCAGCATTCTGTAATGAAGCGGAATGCTCACCAGAATTGTGGCGAACTTTCTGCCTACAGCATGCCGGATTTCACGGGGGTAGGTCAGTTCTTCGCCAATCACTGATGCGGAAGCCATAAACGGGGTGAGAACAGAGAACAAAAGTCCGTAAATATGATATGCCGGCACTGTTGCCGCAAAAAGGTCGTTTTCTGTTACTTCCAGTTTTCGCGCATGATAAAGCGCCTCTCCGAAAAGGTTGCGGATGGTTTTGGACCAGATTCTGGGCTCCCGGGTGGTGCCGCCGGTAAAAAGTCTCACAAACGCGCTGTCAGGATCACGTATGCCTGCATGATCGAGTTTGTTTCCGCGGAAATGCTCGTGCTCCGGAATTACGACTTCTACACCATCGGGAACCGGCACTGAGGTATCAGAAATTGCTTTTGAAAATTTACAGGCCTGATGCGTCCGGGAAAGCACCTCTTTTGTAAAGGAATAAGGGATCACAAGGGTAACCGGCCGTGTGATTGCTGCAAGCAGGGCGGCGGCGGTCACTGCCCGGTCCCTTGTACACAGGCATACCGATTCCTGCCTGTCTGCGGGAAAATGACGCTGCTGAAGACAGCAGGCCATTGCATATACGTCTTCGTAGGTGTATCCGGATAAAATATAGGAATGCCCGGGTGCTTTCGGACCTGCGGCAATCTCTTCCAACAACCCGGAAAAACTGTCTTTTTTCATAAATAATACCGTTGTCTCGTATGTATTCTGCATTCATGCATTTTTGTTTGCCATGCAAACAGGTTGGATATAATATATCGGGGATAAGCTTTCAAGTACTTAGTGGATGGTAATTTTACATCAGCGGAGGTTTTTGCTTGGGTCTTTCCCGGGTGGTGGCCGAACAACTACTCAAAACTGGCTTTGCCCGCAGGGCTGTAAAAGAATGCGCGGATTTAAGTTTATTTAAACAAAGACCGTCTGCAAAGATGCTTTTCGGGCTGGCATGCATTGCAGTTAGCTATATTATATGCTGGCCTCTGATA
Source organism: Desulfobacterales bacterium (assembly GCA_046540355.1). Classification (GTDB taxonomy): domain Bacteria; phylum Desulfobacterota; class Desulfobacteria; order Desulfobacterales; family Desulfosalsimonadaceae; genus Desulfosalsimonas. The sequence goes on along the minus strand of JBKHFD010000104.1, from coordinate 3,101 downwards.
AGTGCGCTGGGCGTGTTTGCCATATATATACGCCAGCCCCTGCTCATTGTGATAGGAGGCCCGGTGATCTGGACTATTGCCCATTTTATGTGCATGTTCGGCATGTATCTGGCCGGGGCGGATTATTCCAGGGCGCTTTTAAAATACCTGGTTCGCATATTTGTTGAACGGAATGCCCCGGACAAATTGCCGGGACGAAATTTATAATCCTTAAAAAATTTGACCTAAATTGAGATGAGTTTAGGTTTGAAAAGGCTTTTCCGGCTACCCGGTAAACCCGCTGATATCAACCCCCCGCATTTTCGCCCGCAGCTCATACCACTGCATTTCATCTTCCGGTGGTATCCGGATCTGATCCTCGGGTTTGCGCACCAGTGATATTGCCCCGGCGGGGCAGGCGGTAACACACAGACCACAGCCGATGCATCTTTCAGCAATCACCTGATAACTTTCTTCACCCGGTTCTATGGCGTTGACCTGGCAGCGCTCGTCAGCACATATCCCGCATACGGTACAGGCATCCGGATCGATTTGGGCATAATAATGCGCGTTTACCACCTGGGCCGCATCAAAACCCATTTCATTGATTCCCCGCAAAACCCCGCAGCAGCAGCCGCAGCAGTTGCAAATAAAGTAATGGCCTTTTTGTACGTTCCAGGTCATGTGTACCAGGCCCTCTTCCTCGGTGCGTTTTAGCAGTTCATAGGCCTCCTGCCGGGTCATGGGGGTGCCGAAAGGGTGATTGTCAAATATACCGGCGACCGGGGCATACACGGTGCAGACCTGTACCGGACTGTCACAGGGTTTCCCCAGCAGGGCTTTTTCCTTTTTGCAGATGCAGTCAAAATACATGAAGGATTTGCTGTTTTCGATGATATGGGAGACCCGTTCATGGGGCAGCACCTGGTGCTTGCCTGCAATTTCAGTTTCCACAGGGATCACCTGCATCAGCGGCGGGGAGTTTTCAAAAAACTGCGTGCCAAAGGACTCTTCGTACTGCTGACACATTTCGGCCATCTCCCGGTCCATGCGGGGCATCTGAAATTCATAAATGCCAAAGGCCCACGGCACCATCCGGTATAATTTGAGGCCGCCCAAATCAATGCCGAAAATCTGGCCTTTATCAGTCATAGCATCCAGTTTTTGCACAAGTTCGTCAGGGGGGATACTGGTGCGCCGGCTGATCTCCTCCGGGGTTTCAAAGTAAAGTTTCAGTTTGCAAAACAATTCGGCTTCGTCAGGTTCGAAAATTTTTTTTAGCAGTCGGATCTCAACACCGTCAGCAGTGGCCGGAAAACCATTGGGCAGGGTATCGAGCACACGGGCAAGCTTGCCGTAGGAGTCTTCGTTCATGGGGTCTTCCTCCTTTTATTCCGAAAAACGGATAGGTCGCGAATTACTATTTAATCAAATGTTGTCTTGACTATTGCAACTGTTTGCCTTAAGTTTGGTAAATGATTAAAGGATATATTTACGGGTGTAAACTCCATATAGCTGCACTGGTTTGAATGCTTTAGAGGGTCGAGTGATCCGGTTTCAACTTTTTAAAAGCAGGTTATTATGACTCGCGAAGAATTACAAACAGAAATATACAAAATTTTCCGGGAACAGTTTGAAATTGAAAATCCGGGGCCGGATGAGGATTTAACTGAGATGTACGGGTTTGACAGCATTGATGCCATTGAGCTGCTGATTGAACTCGAAAAAATTTTCGATGTTTCCCTGAACCAGGAGACCAAAAAGGAAGCCATGCTGCATATCCGGACTGTGAACCAGATATGTGATTATGTCCAGGAATTGATGCCCAGCCAGGTTTCGCCCAATCAGAATGCTTTATAAACCGACTGATGAATAGAAGAGTCGTTATAACCTCCGAGGCCGCCATTACGCCAATAGGCGATTCAAAGGATGCCATTGCACAAAATCTTCAAAACGGTGTTTCCGGTGTCAAACCCCTGCGCAAAGACGACCTCTTAAGCAGCCACGTTCATTCCGGGGTCTACGGTACCGTGGATTACCCCATTGAGTATGATTTTGCCCGGAAATACCGCAAAACCATGGGGCCGGTTTCCTATTACGCCTGCAAGGTTGTCTCGGATCTGCTGGCAAAAGCAGGACTTACACAGGAGTTTATTTCTTCAGGCAGGCTGGGTGTTGCCTTCGGCTCCATCCACGGCAGCCCCTCTGTTCAGCGAAACATCTACAGGACATTTTTTCAGGATGACCCCACGCAATCGGAAAAAATCAGCGCAGTGGATTATCTCAAATCCATGGTGCATACCACGGCGGTTAATATCACCAAGATGTTTAATATTACAGGCCGTGTGATTTCTTCATCCACGGCATGCACAACTTCGAGCCAGTCCATAGGGTACGGTTATGAAATGGTGAAATACGGCATGCAGGACGCCATGATCTGCGGCGGGGCTGATGAGTACGATACAACCACTGTGGCTGTGTTTGATAATCTGCTGGCCTGCTCTACTGCTTATAACGACCGACCCCATCTGACCCCCCGTCCTTTTGATGCGGACCGCGACGGACTGGTGGTGGGGGAGGGGGCCGGTGCTGTTCTTCTGGAAGAATACGAGTTTGCCAGAAACCGCGGTGCAAACATTATAGGGGAAGTAATCGGGTTTTCATGCAATAACAACGGCGGCGACCTTATCCTGCCGAATCTCGAAGGCATTTGCCAGACCATCCGGATCGGACTGGACAGCGCCGGTATCGGCCCGGAGGCAGTGGACTTTGTAAGCGCACATGCCACGGCCACTAAAATGGGAGATGTTATTGAATCCCAGGCTATTGAGCAAATCTACGGCAATTGCACCCCGGTGACAGCTTTCAAAAGCTATATAGGCCACACCATGGCCGCATGCGGCGTTATTGAGACAATTCTGACGCTTTACATGATGGAAAAAGGCTTTATTGTCCCCACGCTCAACCTGGACAACATAGATCCGCGCTGTGAAGGCGTAAACCATGTGCAGAAGCTCATCCACACCCCGATTCAAACCGCGGCGGTTGAAAATTTTGCCTTCGGCGGAGTCAACACAAACCTGATTATCAAAGCCTTTTTGCCATAGAATGCCGCTTTTTTC
>JBKHFD010000103.1:0-5327 GCA_046540355.1 Desulfobacterales bacterium | reverse complement strand
ATATTGGACTTTTTACGGTGCCATCAAGTTTGTTTATGCCACTGTGCGGTCCTGACAAAAGCCGCAGCCCAGCCGGACATCCCCAGGCTGTGAATGTGAGTGTAGGTGGCAAGAACATTCTTATAGATCAATCCGTCCTTGCCATTGACAATGCCCTTTCCCTTTTCCATGGAAAAAGCAAAGTCAGAATCGGATCCGCTCCATTCCAATACGCGGGAATAGTGAAATTCATGACCTTTTATCCGGGTGCCTGACGGATAATAAGGATTTACCTTCCCCACAACCGCCACTGTATACCCATGACCCTGCGGCCGCCGGGAAAATCCAAACACAACGGGCAGCACACCCGCCATGGGAAAGGTTTTATCAAGAACCAGGCTCCTGCCCAGGTACATGAGCCCGCCGCACTCGGCATAAACCGGAAGTCCGGCTTCTACCGATTTTTTTACAGCCTCTTTGAATCGATGATTTTCCGAAAGCTCTCCGGCATGTGTTTCCGGAAACCCGCCGCCGATATAAAGTCCGTGAATTTCAGGCAGCTTCTTATCCGCAAGAGGGCTGACATAGACAATATCAGCCCCCTCATCTGCCAGGGCCTCCAAATTTTCAGGATAATAAAACTGAAATGCGGAATCCCGTACAACACCTATGCGAACCCGGCCCGCTTTTCGGGCGGATTGAAGGGGGTCAGAACCATGCGAAGATATCGAAATATCAACATTCTCTCTTGACCGGGTTTCCCGGGATAAAGATGATGGATTAAACGGATTTGCCGAGGCCCGGTGTGCAATGGAAACGATTCTGTCGAGATCAATACATTTTTCGGCAGTTGCTGCGGCGGATTCAATGGCATCAACCGCCAGCTTATGCTCGGGTGTGGGGATCAGGCCCATGTGGCGTTCCGGAAAATTTTCCGGGTCCAGCCTCGGCAGCACCCCCAGCACAGGTATACTAGCGGAGTTTTCTATGCTTGACCTTAAAATTCTCTCATGACGGGCACCTGCGACACGATTTAAAATAACTCCGCATATGTCCACATCAGGATCAAAATACAGGCACCCCAGCACCACCGCGGCCATGGTCCTGGTTGCTTTTGTGCAGTCCACGCACAGTATCACGGGAGTCCCGAGCATTTTGGCAAGGGAGGCTGTGCTTGTTGTTCCCTGGGCATCCATGCCGTCATAAAGACCACGATTGCCCTCGATTATCGATAAATCGGCATTCCGGGAATATCTGGAAAAAGACATGCACAGATTGTCTGCTGAAAACAGGAAGGGGTCTAGATTGTGACATGGGCGGCCGGCAGCCATAGCCAGCCACCCGGCATCTATATAATCAGGGCCTTTTTTGAAGGGAGCAACTTTTTTTCCAAGCCGGGCAAGAGCCGACACAATGCCGATGGATACCACCGTCTTTCCCGATCCCCCGCGCAACCCGGCGATCAATACACGGGGATTATAATTCGGTTCAACCTCCATGGCACGCATCCGCCCTGTTTTCTACAAAAACCGGACCACCGGAAATGTTAAAAGCCGGACTCCCGCAGTTCCGGGCGAAAAACTATCCTTCTTCATGTTCGGCGCCGGCCTGCTTACCGGTGCCCTTAAGACCGTACATTGAAGTACTGCCGCTTGACCAGAATTCCAGAATACCCTCTTCGACCATTTTGGTTACAACTTTTTTGGCCTCACGGGGCTTGGCATCCAGAATTTTGGCCAAGTCGCTGAAATAAAACTTGGACTTTGACTTGGATTTCTTCTGCAGGCTTTCGATGATCTTTTGTTTTGATTCTTCGTAGTCCAGTGCCATTGTCTTAATCCTCAAATTATTTGGGTGATGCGTTGCGGCGCACTTATTGCGCCGCAACGTGCATTTTTTCTTCGGGCTTTAACCCTGGAAACAAAACAACTGCAAAAATCTAGAATTTAAACTGGGTTGTCTGACGCCAGGTGTAGTAAGCAGGATCACGGAAATCATCTATGAGATGATGCGTAAAATCGAGGTCGCATTTCTCAAAGAACCGCTCCCAGCCTATTCTCTCTGCCCAGTCACCCAGACGTTCGTACTTGTTCGCGTCCGCTGCATAGGCCTCGACAATCTTTTTTATGGTCTCTGCGGTCTTGGGCCAGCGGGGTGGTTCATTGGGAATAAACGCCACCGCTACCTTGGAAAACTTGGGGGCAGAAATCCGGTTGGAAACCTTGCCGCCCACCATAAGGACTATACCATCGCCCTCTTTGTCCGCCAAGGGCAGGGCGGGGCACATGGTGTAGCAGTTGCCGCAGTACATGCAGCGGCTGTTATTGACCTCTACGCTGTTTACGGTCTTGCCGTCGATCTCCACTTTTTTAGGCTTGATTGCCGCTGTGGGACATGCGGCAATGGCCAGCGGAATCTCGCACATCTTGTCAGTGTATTCATGATCAACCATGGGCGGCTTTCTGTGATACCCCAGAATTGCGATATCAGAGCAATGCACCGCGCCGCACATGTTCAGGCAGCACGCAAGAGAAATCCTGAGATGGGCGGGAAGATCCATATTCTGGAAATGATGAAACATCTCGTCCATAACAGATTTTACCGGCCCGGAAGCATCTGTTGCCGGGGTGTGGCAGTGGATCCAACCCTGGGTGTGAATAATATTGGTGATGCCTGCGCCTGTGCCTCCCACCGGGAACTTGTAGGAACCGCCGGGGAACTTCCTGTTCTGCAGGTCGTCGATCAGCGGCTGGACCTTGTCCTTGCTGTCCACCATGAACTCCACGTTGTTTCTGGTGGTCCACCGCACGTAACCGCCGCAGTGCTTGTCGGCAATGTCGCAGATTTCGCGGATCAGAGACACACTCATCAGGCGGGCACCGCCTGCGCGTACTGTATAAACCTCGTCGCCGGTCTCGGATACATGCACCAGGACCCCGGGCTGCAGGATTTCATGATACAGCCACTTGCCCTTGTTGTTCTTTATAACCGGCGGGTAAAACTCCTCGTAATTTCTCGGACCGATATCCGTAATCCGATCCTGCATCGGATTGTTGGGATCGTATCCTGAAGATATAAAAGCCATGATCAACCCCCTTCTATCGCTTGTGATGTTTGCGGAATTCGTTGATGTCGCGCTCAAAGCCTCCGGGCACTTCCTCTTCTTTCCAGAAAATGTAGGGATTGTGCCGCGGTTCGGATACATGCTGAGGAATCGGATCCACGCCCGTGACTTCAAGCAGCTTCTGGAAGCCCTGTCGCTTCATAAGCTCGCCGAGGCGCTCGCGGTTCTTGCCCTCTTCCATCCACCAGTCCCAAATGGATTCAATGACATCCTTTACTTCCTGATAATCGTTTTCCTTGTTTACTTCCACAAACGGAAGCAGCAGGGAGCTCATCTGCGCGCCATCGAGAATGGGAGCTTTGGCGCCGACCAGGATGGAACAGCCGGTTTGCTTTCCGGGACGCAGGGCGCGCGGCATAACATTGATACAATGCATACAGCGGGTACATTCCTTGTTGTTGATCTCAAGTTTGCCGTTTTCATAGCGCATACACTGAGTCGGGCAAAGATCGATTACTTCTTTCTGGATGTCAAAAGCTCCCCAGTCGCGGCCGGAATGTGAACCACCGTTAGGCGGGAACTCACCGTTGACATATCCTTTTACCGCCTCCTGGTCAATGCGTATATCGTCTTTCCAGGTACCTATAAAGGACATGTCCGCACGTGCTATTGAGGCCACGCAGCAGTTGGGGCAGCCGTCGAACTTGAACTTGAACTTATAAGGAAATGCCGGTCTGTGCAGCTCGTCCTGGTATTCCTGGGTAAGGTGGGTACACAGGTCCTGGGTGTCATAGCAGGCATACTCGCAGCGCGCCGCTCCTATGCAGTCGGAAGGCGTGCGAAGATTTGACCCTGAACCTCCCAGGTCCTGGTCCAGCCTGTGGGTCATTTCATAAAAAATTTCCTCAAGCTGCGGAGTTGTGGTTCCCAGGAAAATAATATCCCCTGTGGAGCCGTGCATGTTTGTCAGACCGCTGCCGCGAAATTCCCAGAGATCGCAGAGCTGCCTGAGATACTCCGTGGAGTAGAAATGCCCTGAGGGTTGATTAACCCGCATGGTATGGAAATGGGCGACACCGGGAAACATTTCCGGCTGGTCGCAGTAACGCCCGATAACTCCTCCGCCGTAACCGAAAACACCAACGATACCTCCGTGTTTCCAATGGGTTTCCCCGTCCTTGTAGGAAAGCTCAAGCACGCCCATCAGATCATCGATAACATCCACAGGAATCTGAAATTCAACATTGTTTACATTCTTTGCCCTTGACTCGGCCTCCTGCTTCATGTCCGATACAAAACTCGGCCATGGTCCGCTTTCGAGCTGATCGAGCAAGGGGGTTTCATGCTTTGCCATTGTTATACCTCCCTTTCATTGAAATTAAACCTCGTGTTTAAAAAACCGCACCACCCGTCCTGACACCTTACAAAGAACACTGTTTGTCAATTTTTTAAAGACCTATAAAAAGATTTCATTTATAGAATCATTGAATAGCATTGTCAATAAAAAAGCAAGCAATTCAAGGGCCGGACGGACTTATGCCCGTAACCCCTGCTCCTCGATTTCCCTGACAATTTCCGGGGCCACCTCATAGCCAAGCTCCCTTGCCCGGCCGCAGTAATAAGCAGCTTTGTCAAAATCCCCCTTTTCCAGGTAAGCAATGGCGAGATTATTGTGGGCTACTGCGAAATTTTCGTCTATCTCAAGGACCTTTAAACCTGTTTCAATGCTTTTGTCCACCTGTCCCGCAAAAAGATAGGCATTTGCAAGCGTGGCATAGGCCTGGATAAACCTGGAATTAAACTTTACCGCTTTTTCCAGGGCGGCTATAGCCTCATCCACATTGCCCTTCTGGAGCTGCACAAAACCGATGTTGCCGTATCCCTCGGCAAACGCCGCACGGACTTTTACACTCTGCTGGTTGTATGCCAGGCACCCGTCGATGTCACCCCGCTGAAGGCATATTCCGCCAAGCTGCACGTATGCTTCGGCAAAATTGGGACTGCAGCGTATCGCCTCCTTAAACTCTTCTTCAGCCTCGTTAAATCTTCTCAGTCCCATCAGGGCTGTTGCCAGATTGTAATGGCTGTTGCTGCACTCAGGGTTTGACATTATTGCAAACCGCTGTTCCTGGATATATTCATCCACTGTTTTTTCCGTATTTTCTTCGGTCATAGAAACTCCTTTTTTAATTTCACGGGATCTGCTTTTCCATCCCGGATTTTTTTGAACAAGAAAGAAGCTTAAAAAATAGGATCTGAAATTGTCAAGGAAAATCACTCTTAT
>JBKHFD010000102.1:0-5351 GCA_046540355.1 Desulfobacterales bacterium | reverse complement strand
TTGGTCGGGGCGGCAGGATTTGAACCTGCGACACCTTGCACCCCATGCAAGTGCGCTTCCAGGCTGCGCTACGCCCCGATGTTTAAGACGAAAAATCATTAGCATGCAGTTTGCAGCGTGTCAAGGTTAATGTGGCCTTGCTTTTTCCGCATCCGACAATGCCCGGTCTATATCCTTGATTATGTCTTCAGGGTCTTCTATTCCCACAGCCAGGCGGATCAGGCCGTCCTTTATTCCAAGCTCAATGCGTTCTTCCCTGGTGTGCATGTAATAGCTTATGGTGGCAGGATGTGTGATCAGGGATTCAACACCGCCAAGGCTCGGCCCTATGCTTATTATTTTGAGCCTGCTTAAAAAGTCGAGCACGTATTGCGCATCATCGCGCACTTCAAAAGTTACAACCGCACCGAATCCCCTCATCTGGCGCTTTGCAACATCATGATGCGGATGGCTGGGCAGGCCGGGATAGTATACCCGCTTTATCTTATCGTTTTCTTCCAGGTGTTCTGCCACTACCTGGGCGTTGCTGTTTAGGCGTTCCATGCGCAGGGGGAAGGTTTTAAGCCCTCTTATCAGAAGGTAGGAGGAGTTAGGGTCTATTACGCCCCCGGTGATTTTCAGAAATTCCCGGATGGGATCCGTGAGTTCCTTTTTGCCGAGCAAAACCCCGGAGAGCAGATCGTTGTGGCCGGCCAGGTATTTGGTGGCGCTGTGGACCACCAGGTGGACTCCGTATTTAAGGGGTTTCTGGTTATACGGGGTGGCAAAGGTGGAATCAGAGATCACCGTGATGCCCTTTTTGCCGAAAATATCCATTAACCGTTCCAGGTCCATGATGTTTAAATACGGGTTGGTCGGAGACTCCGAGAAAAAGACCTTTGTGTTGGGCTTGATGGCCTTTTCCATTGCCTCGTAGTCGCACATCTTCACCACAGTGGTTTCTATGTCCCAGCGGCCCAGGTAGGATTTGCAGAAATCAAGGGTTCGCTTGTATGCGTCATCCGTGATTATCATGTGATCGCCCGCTTTCAGAAGCATGAAAAGCGAGGTGGTAATGGCGCTCATTCCCGAGGAAAAAAGAACCGCATCCTCGCTTTCCTCCAGGGCCGCCAGCTTGCGTTCCGCTGCCAGCTGGGTAGGATGGCCGTAGCGGCCGTATTCGAAGCGTTCTATATTGCCCTGTGCAAGCTTTCGGATTTCTTCTACATTTTTAAAAATAAATGTCGATGTCTGAACTATCGGCGTTGTAACAGAGCCGTATTCATTGAAGCGTACTTCACCCGAGTGCACCGCCCGCGTTGAAATTCCTCCGTTCTTGTAATCATCCATTTGAAAAGCTCCGATACAGGTCGGTTTTATGTGTTAACCCCGATCCTGGTCTTTAAATGCCTTTAATGTCTCTTTTTTCGAGTTGTGGATATCTATTATCCGGTCCAGCCGAACCAGTTTGAAAAGCTGTACCAGTTGGTCCTTTAGGTTAAACAGTTTAAGTTCGCCGTTTTCTTCATGAAGGGTGCGCACACATGAGAGCATAGCCCCGACTCCTGAGCTGTCCATGAATTTTACCCGATTCATGTCCAGGGCAACCTTTTTCGAGGTTTTCAGGAGAGGGGAAATCTCTGTCTTGAATTCCAGGGCATTGGCTGCATCAAGTGCGTCTGCAATCACCCTGATGACAAGAACATCCTCCGTTTTTTCGGACTTTAACTTCATAGACGGCAATTTCCCGTTTCGCCTGCATCAATATCCTTAACCGGATACAATTTTCCTTTCACTTAGCAGGCCGGTACTAAAATATCAAGTTTTTTCCGTACTTATCAGGTATCCGAGGGGCCGCCCGGCCCCTTTTATCACACGCCTCAGGAACCGCCGTAGCCCACGGAGACAGATTCGCCCTCAACAATTACCGGGACCTTGCGCACACCGTTTGAGATTTTCAGCATTTCGTCGAGTTTTTCCCTGTCTTCTTTCACGTTGACATAAGTGTGCTCCTTGTAGGCTTCCCGAGCCTTGTCAGTGTAAGGTCAGCCGGCTTTGCCGTAAATGATGACGCGATCGGCCATTGTCGCCTCCTTTTGGTTGTTTTCTGTAGAGTTTTCCGGTTTTTTTTCTGTTTCAGTAATTATATATTATAATATCGTATTTCACAAGCCTTGCCTGCAAGATGTTTCCCGTTGATTGTCTCAATTGACTATGCCTTCATTATTGTTTATAATAGTTTAAAAATAAGCCGTAATGTGTCCGCAGCAGGAGGTGGAATTAATTATGGCAAGGAGTTATTACGCTATTCTGGGCATTTCGCCGGATGCAAGCACAAGGGAGATAAAAAACGCCTACCGGCGGCTTGCAAAAAGATATCATCCGGACCATGAAGGCGGAGACAGCAGTAAGTTCAGAGATATTCAGGAAGCTTATTCCGTGCTCGCGGATGCGGATAAACGAAGTCGGTATGAACAGCAAAGATCCGGGCAGCCGGTGCGGGTCCGGGTTTCCAGGCCCCGCGGTGCATCGCAGGGGCAGCCGGAACCTTTGATTCCGGAGCACGATCCCTTTTCCCGGAGGCCCGGGGCGGGGCGCAGGTTTGCATCCGGGGCACCGGAAGGCGGCGATCTTTTTGACTGGATTCTGCGCAACTTTTTCTAGTTGCTTTCAACCTCAATTTAGGTTTCAAATTTCATCCGGCCCGGGCCGGTTGAAAATTTTGTGAAAGGGGCAAATGGGGACCGGAGAAGAACTGTTTTCACAACTCGATAAACTGTTTAAGCCCCGCAGCGTGGCAATTGTCGGTCTTCCCCAGGGAATGAAAACCGGCAGACTCTTTCTTGTGGCCCTTCAGGATATCGGTTTTGCAGGTCCTATTTATCCTGTCAACCCGAATGCAGACTATATTGACAACCTTAAGTGTTATCCCGACATCTCCTCGATCAAGGACGATGTGGATCTGGCGATCGTCCTGGTAGGCAGAGATGCCGCCCCCGAAGTGGTTCGCAAGTGTGCGGCCAGGGGCGTAAAAGGCGTTGTGCTTTTTACGGCAGGATACAAGGAGACCGGAAGCCGGGAAGGACTTCGCATGGAGGAGGAGATGGCCGAAACCGCGCGGGCCTCGGGCATGCGGCTGTTCGGCCCCAACTGCATGGGTATTTATGCGCCGCGCCCGGGGCTTTCCTTTTTTCCCGGCCTTTCCTCAGAGCCCGGCCACCTGGGGCTTATATCCCACAGCGGATCTCTTGCAAACATAATAGGCAGGCAGGCCCCGGGCATGGGACTTGCTTTCAGCAAGGCTGTGAGCCTGGGAAACGAGGCTGATCTGCAGAGCGCCGATTTTCTTGCCTATTTTGCACAGGACCCGGAAACGCGGATAATCGGCGGATATATCGAGGGTATAAAGGACGGACCATATTTTCTGGAAGCCTTAAAAGAGGCTGCCGCGGCAAAGAAGCCGGTAATCCTCTGGCGCGTTGGTCTTACCCCGGAAGGGGGCAGGGCTGCGTCCTCCCATACCGGCGCTCTTGCGGGATCGGAGAAAATCTGGCAGGGCCTGATGAACCAGTACGGTGCAATACGGGTATCAGGCTGGGATCAGTGGGTGGAGACCATGATGGCCTTTTATCTGCTGGGACCATGCCGGGGCCGCAGGATGGCGGTTATCTCCGGGCCGGGCGGACTGGCGGTTTCGGCGGCAGAGGCGGTGGGCCGCCAGGGACTTAAGATGGCGCCTCTTGCCGGGCAAACAGTAAAGGAGCTTGAAAACCACATCCCTCCCACCGGAACCAGCCTTGCCAACCCGGTTGATGTCAGCCTTACTGCGCATCTGGATATGAATATTTTTTCGAAAGCCGCCTCTGCAGTTGGAAAAGACCCGAATGTAGACGCAGTGGCCGTCATAGGCTCGGGCCTGGATGAGAATACCAACAATCAATATGTTGAGGCTGTCATAAAGGCTGCAAAGGAATCAGCAAAACCTTTCCTGACTGTGGCGATCCCCGGCATGCCCCATGATACCGGCCCGAAGTTCTGCCGGGCCGGCATCCCGTTTTTTGATACAGCCGAAAAAGCCATGGCCGCTTATGCCAGGGTGGTTGACTACTATAGCTGCAATAAAGGCGCCCGATATTGAAAAAACAAGAAAGGGTGCTGATTGCTATAAAAAATGTTATGATTATTCAAACATATCCTTGAATTTTCTGGTTTTTTCAGCCGGCCATTGGGTGCAGTAAGCAGGTTTGCCCTTCATTACCAACTGGATGCAGATATCGCCGCATTCGGGATCGCACTGGATGATTTCTTCTTCCCTGCCTTCGCGGACTTTCTGCGGCCACTCGGGATCCGCCCACAGCATCCTGGCAAGCCCTGCAAGGTCAGCCTTGCCTTCTGCAATAAGATTTTCCGCAACACTTCCCGATGAGATCCTGCCTGCAACTATTACGGGTGATTCAGAGTATTTTTTGATTTCTCCTGCCAGGTCCCCGTTGTAGCCGGGTGTTTTGGCCCTTTCAACAAATTCCGGAAGCATGAAGGATTCGTATGTACCGCTCATTACAGACAGCCAGGCAGCACCGGCCTCTGAAAGAGCGCCTGCAAATTCGGTGGATTCGTCGGGCTTTAATCCGTCGGCTAAAAACTCGTCTGCAAGAAACCGAAAGCCGACCGGGAAGTCTCCAACCGCGGATTTTACCTCAGAGAGTACCTCGAGGGGAAATTTCATACGGTTTTCCAGTTTGCCCCCGTATTCATCGCTCCTTTTGTTCGTCCTTGGCGATACGAATTGGGCCAGCAGATAGCCGGTTCCCCCGTGAAGTTCAATCATGTCAAATCCGGCTTTTTGTGCTCTTTTTGCAGCTTCGGCGAATTTTTTCCTGATTTCTGCGATCTGTTTTTTATCCAGGGCCTCAGCCTTTTTCCCGAAGGTATCCACCTCCGAGGGGGCAAGCATGCGGCCGAGACCGGCAAACCTGCCTGCATGATTTATCTGGATGCAGGCGATGGCCCCCCGGGTTTTAACGGTTTCGGCAAGCTTTGTCAGCCCCTCAAGGTTGTCGTCTGTATCAATGCGTATGGTGCGGTTTGAGCCGCTGCCTGCGGGGTGATCCACTGTTGCGTTTTCCACCGTGATCATAGCGGCCCCGCTTTGGGCCATAAGGCTGTAGTGCTCAAGCAAAAGAGGCGATACAGTGCCGCCCTCTCCGGCGTATCCCAGATACAGCGGAGCCATGGTAATCCTGTTTGAAAGTGTTTTTCCCTGGATTTCAATCGGTGAGAAAAGATGAGTATACATAACTTCCCTCCTGGTTTGGATTGTATATATATGTTATTCAGATTTTTAAAATACAAATGGATGTTATCCTTTAAAA
>JBKHFD010000101.1:0-5427 GCA_046540355.1 Desulfobacterales bacterium | reverse complement strand
CATTTTTCCAAATACCCCCGAAATCCCGAAGCAAACTTGATGCTCTCGTAAAAAGTCTTATTTTAGATGGCGCCGGAAAAAGTTCAAGATCAAGGCTTGCGTAATTTTGAAGAATGCAGCGTACTTAGCCGTACGTGAAATTCTGAAAAATTGCGCGTAACGCAGATATTGGACTTTTTACGGTGCTATCAAACTTATTTGCCTATACAATAACTGCTAAATATCCTGTCAAGAATATCAGGGGAAACATAGTTTCCGGTTATTTCATCAACAGCATTAAGCGCATCTCTCAAATCGATTGAAGCAAGTTCAAAGGAACCCCCCCCCGATGCCAGGCCCGATTCCGCGCTTGACACTGCCCCCGATATCCGGTCGAGCTGAACCTTCTGACGCCAGTTGGGAACAAATTCAGGATTTGAAACATCAGTCGCCTTGGATGCCATTTCCGCTATAGCATCCATCAATCCAGCTATACCGTCTCCGTAAAGCGCAGAAACACAAACACATGGAAAACCGGTAAATTGCGAAGGCAGTTCAAAGCCATCCGGCGGACCGGTCAAATCTGACTTGTTTGCAACCAATATCTTTCTGTCATCCGGGAGGTCTTCAAAAACCCTTGTTTCATAGCCGTTGACAGGCTTGCTCATATCGACAACAAATAGAATGATATCAGCAGATTCAATATAGTCACGTGCCTTTTCAATACCAAGGCTTTCCACGGTATCCGGGTCGCTGCGAAGACCTGCGGTGTCAACAAGGATCGCAGGTGAGCCCCGCACGGCCAGGTGGGCTTCTATACTGTCGCGCGTTGTTCCGGGAATGTCAGTGACAATGGCGCGCTCCCTGTTAACTAGCCGGTTCATCAGGCTTGATTTACCGACGTTCGGTCCACCTGTAATAACCACCTTCATTCCGTCGCGAAGAAAACGCCCGGCTTCGTAGGCGTCTATAAGCTCCTGAACCGGGGTGTTGACGTTATCATAAAGTAACCGAACAAGTCTTCCGGTTTCAATCCCTTCTTCTGCTTCCTCGGAAAAATCGATCGCCGCCTCAACCTCGCTTAAAGCGGAAGCAAGTGCCTCCCTGACTTTTATAAGCACCGATAACAGGCCTCCGGAAATTTGAGCCACAGCCATATCAACGGCAGCATCCGAGGTCGCATTGATAAGATCTGCAACAGCCTCTGCCCGGGTAAGATCAATTCTCCCGTTTATAAATGCCCTTCTGGTAAATTCCCCGGGCTGAGCAGGACGAATTCCTCTTGCAATCAAAAGATCGAGTATGCTGTGCAGCACCCTGGGCCCGCCATGGGATTGAATTTCCACAACATCCTCGCGGGTGTAGGATTTCGGCGCCGGCATAACAGCAAGAATCACCTCATCAATAACGCGTCCTGACTCAGGATCAAAAATATGGCCGTAATAAAGACGCCAGGGCGAAAAAGAGCCGGGGGTGGACGCAGAATCCGAAGAACCCGCGCGCCCGGGGGCCGGGGGGCCGTGTCTGAACAAGGAACTGATAGCCGGCAGGCTTTCAGGACCCGATACCTTAACAATGCCAATCCCGCCGAATCCCTCAGGGGTTGCGATTGCGGCTATGGTTGAACGGTGCTTTGATTCCGGGCTCATTGGTCTCCGGAGTTGTTGCGCTTGGCCTGGGACTTTTTCTTGGGCAGAATAAGCAGCTTGCGAAGATCTCCGTTTCCGACGCTCTGGGTGCGGACATCTTTGTTATTCTTCAAGCTTAGATGAACAACACGGCGATCCTGAGCGTTTATCCTGTTTATCACCATCGGTTTACCTGTCTGTAGAGCCTTATCGGCAAGCTTGGCTGCCAGGGCAGTCAATTCAGACCTTCGTTTTTCCTGATAACCCTCAACGTCGATTTCAATTGGAATTGAGCTTCCAAATTGCTTGTATACACCTCTTTCCACCAGGTAATGGATAGCATCCAGGGTCTGGCCGCCCTTGCCTATCAACCGGCCGCTGTCGCCTCCCTGAATCTCAAACAGGATACCCTCGCCTTCATGCTTTACTGATATCGTCGAATCAGGAGATATAAGGGATACAAGCTGCTCAATAAAGCCTCTTGTCCAGTCAGCCGCGGCCTGGCGGCTTTGAGGATCTATTCCCTGGTTTTCCGGCTCACGCCGCTCCTGGCTTGATGCGGCTTCTTCGGAATCTTCGCCTGAAGAAGGGCCGAAGGCCTCATCTACCAAGGCTGAAGCGGATTTGTTTTCTTCAGCGCTTCCCCCCGAAGTCTCTTGAGCACTCTCTGTGTCATTTGCGGCCTGATGGAGTTGTTCAGGCAGAAAAACCCGGATAACCGCCTTTTTCGCTCCAACCAAGCCAAAAATACCGCTGGAGCCATGGGATATAACGTCATATCGAATTTTATCGGAAGTAAGTCCAAGTTCATCACAGGCTTTTTCAACTGCCCGTTCAACGCTTTTTTCTTCAAAATCCCTGTATTCACTCATGAATAAAAACCTCCCAAGTTATACTATTTTCCGGGTGACATAGTACTGCTGAGCAATGGAGAGGATATTGTTGGTCAACCAGTAGAGAACCAGCCCGGCCGGGAAATTGATAAAAATCACGGTAAAAATAAGCGGCATAAACATCATGAGTTTTGCCTGGGACGGATCCCCGGGCGGAGGAGAAAGTTTCTGCTGCAAAAACATGGTTGCCCCCATAATAATCGTGAGAACTGGAATGCCGTATGGAGGCGCCATTAGGGGTACGGCAATGTCAAATCGAAACAGCCTGTCCGGAGAGGAAAGGTCATTGATCCATAGCATAAATGGCGCATGGCGAAGCTCTATAGCTTCATAAAGCATGCGGTAAAAGGCTATGAACACAGGTATTTGCACGACCATAGGAAGGCATCCGCTCATGGGATTGACCTTGTAGGTCTTATAGAGACGCATTACCTCTTCGTTCATCTTCTTCTTGTCATCCTTGTACTTTTTCCGGATATCGGCCATTAAGGGCTGGAGTTTTTTCATTTCCGCCATGGAGCGATAACTCTTGTTTCCCAGCGGCCAGAAAATGATTTTAACCAGCATGGTAAGCAGTATTATTGCAACCCCGTAATTGGAGACAACGTTGTCATGTATCTTGTTCATCAACCACAGGCAGGGCCTGGCAATTACATTAAAAAAACCAAAATCTATAGCTCTGTCCAGTTCATGGCCGAAGGCCTTAAGCTTTGACATCCTCTTGGGGCCCATGAACAGCTTATAGTCAAATTCCCGGCTGTCGCCCGGCTCAATGGTGTCTCCGGGCTGATGATAGGCAACACGGATAAGGTTTTGATTCTGCTCAAGGTTGAGGCGAATTTCGTTTTCACCCGGCGAGCCGGGTATCAGGGTTGTCATAAAGTATCTGTCCATGATGCCCGTCCACCCGATATTACCGGAATAGACGCTTTTGTCCTCTATATCGCCGGTGTCGATCTCTTGGAGATCCCCGTCAATATAAGCAAAAGGCCCCTGAAAGGAAAAATTCTGAAAAGTACCGCCCCCTTCAGGCAGGATGTTTGTCATTTCAACAAAAAGATCTGCGGGAAGCTGGCTGTCCGACCGGTTGATAACATTTATGCTAAGCCCGATTTCATAACTGTCTGGATCAAACCTGTAGCGCTTCTCCAGAATATAGTCCTCTCCGGATCTCCAGTAAAACGACAAGGTCTCTTGCTGCCCTGAAACTTCCAGGTAATCAGAATCCACATCTGTTGTAAATGAAGCCTCGGTTGCATCAGGCATGCCCGGGGAGGCGAAACGTACCAAAGCAGTGCCGGCCGGGTTCTCCTCGGGGACAAGGACTCTGGGCGGCGCATCATCGCCGGCACTCTCCCGATATTCCTTTAAAACAAAATGTCTTACAGCAGCACCTTTTTCAGAAATTTCTGCCCGGTACAGATCAGTTTCCACAGTCACTGTTTTAAAACTTGTATCCGGAAGATCCTCCCGTTGCCGCTGTTCTGATTCTCTGTCCTCAGCTTCTTCCCCGGATTCGGATTTTTCCCCGGCAGCCTGCTTCTGCTGCCGGGTTTCTGTCTGTTCGGGTGGCTCGGGCTGCTGATCCGGCCTTTGCGGCGCAAAAAACAGCTCCCACAGCAAAAAAACCATAACCGTTAAAACTATGGCCAACAGCAAACGAACGTGTTCCATGTCAACTCCTGGTTCAAAACAAAATAGCTAAATGGTCATCATAAATCAGCGGACCGCAGGAAAAAACGGACTTTCCGGTTCTGCGCTTATTCAGGGGCAAAAAGAATCCTCTCTTTAAGGCTGCATTTAAACAGGAAAGCACCGGACTAACTTGCGGAAGTTCAAAGCCGGGACCTGATATCCGTATCCAAAGCGCCTGTTGGGCGTTCGGCTTCTGTCTCCGGAAAAGGTTCCGGAACCGGATCGACCCCCCCGGGATGAAAAGGATGGCATTTAACCAGGCGCCCTGCGGTTAGCCATATCCCCCGAAAGACGCCGAACCGGCTTATGGATTCACAGGCGTATTCCGAGCATGAGGGGAAAAACCGGCACCTCTGGCCGATAAGCGGTGAGACCAGCACCTGGTAAAGTTTTATGATAAAAATAAACAAGTACTTAATAAGTATGCCCCCCGATTCTTCCAAACAGTTGCCTCAGCGCGGAAAAGAGCTGCCTGGTTGTGGCGTCGGCGGCCGCTTTTTTTGCAATCACGTTAATATCAACTCCGCTTCCCAATAAATCACGGTTTTGTCGGAAGTATTCCCGCACCAGCCTTTTGATTCTGTTGCGCACAACTGCTTTGCCAGTTTTTCTGGTAACCGTGATCCCAAGTCTCAAAGAGCCAAGTCCGTTGCATTGAAACGCGACAACAAAATAGCGGTTGCCTGTGCTTTTGCCCTGTTTTGACAAACGGAGAAATTCACCGCGTTTAAGCAGCTTTTCAGTTTTTCTCAGCCGTTGCTCCGGCGGCCCGGTCAAACCGCGAGCCGCTTGCGCCCCTTGGCTCTTCTCCTTCGGATAATCCGCCTGCCCTGTTTTGTGGACATCCTTTTCAGAAAGCCGTGTGTTCTGGCCCTTTTTATTCTGCTTGGCTGATATGTCCGTTTCATTTTTCCACCTGTTCATAATGTTTTTTAAAAAAAGTTAAAAAATGGACCAACTAGCCCATGATTTTTCATATACGAATCAAATAACTGTTAGATCAATATAACCATTTTTGTCAAGATTCAAATTTGATGGCACCGTAAAAAGTCCAATATCTGCGTTACGCGCAATTTCTCAGAATTTCACGTACGGATAAGTACGCTGCATTCTTCGAAATTGCGCAAGCCTTGATCTTGAACTTTTTACGGCACCATCTAAAATCAGACTTTTTACGATAGCATCAAATTTATTACCTGGATTCTGTTATATCATATTGCTCAATGTGATAG
>JBKHFD010000100.1:0-5518 GCA_046540355.1 Desulfobacterales bacterium | reverse complement strand
CAGCAGCGAACAAATTACCCCGGCGGCCCGAAGCCGGAAAAAAAGTACAAGATGCCCCGTTTGCAGGGACTGGAACAAGACTTCGGACTGCGGCATTGCCGTTTGCACTTACAACAAATGACAAAATTTAAGGTGACGGCCTTTTAATGGGTGACCCCAAAATGACCCAAAAGAAAACCAAAGCAAAATCAAAGCAAAACCAAAAGCCGCAGTTTGGTGGTTTGGATGCGGGATAAGCCCGGGCGGTCTTTTCGTGCGCTGCATTCGGGCCGGGCATCTGCACGGCTCGCTGCGCCGCGTCCGGCGAACTCGCCCCCTATCGGGGGCTCAAACAAGCGCCGGCCGCCCGGCTCCGCTCGCCGGCATCTGCTTGCCGACCCTCATGCAATGCGCCCTCAAAGCCCGCCCGGGCTTATCTGCATAGTACAGACCCGCAGGCTTGAAGTTTACAAAACCGAGTCTGCAGAAAAGGCTTTTCCTTAACACAATTGGCCCAAAGCAGACCGGAAACAAAACCTGGAAATCCGCGGATTCCGGGGCAAGGGCCGTCGGGGTGGTTTGTTCGCCTGCATTGAGCGCCCGGGCGGTCAGCAGCGAACAAATTACCCCGGCGGCCCGAAGCCGGAGAAAACTACAAGACGCCTCGTTTGCAGAGACTGGAATAAGACTTCGTACTGCGGCATTACCGTTTGCATACACACGAATTATTGTTAATGACAAAAATCAAGGTTTGACCCCATATAATGGGTGACCCCAAAAGGCGCAGCGCATAAAAAAGCCGGGGCAAAGCCCCGGCTTTTTTTACAGTAAAAACAATGGGAACGAGTGATTAAAACTCGTACCTGAAGCTTACGTCAAAGTAGGTCATATCGCCGTTATCTAAATCGTCCGTATCGGCATGATCATACTCCACATCGCCGCGGTTGACCATGCCGATTTCCGGGATGATGTGGAAGGTTTCATTCATTGAGATCCATGCCTGTGCATAATACAGCATTGAGGTCTGCGATACTGTATTTACTTCCTCATCATGCTCAGCGTCGACTTCGCCGCTCATATAGCCTACACCCGCTTCGAGATTTACCATGGGAGTGGCCTGGAAACCCGCAACCAGTATGCCTTCCATCAAAGTGGCATCTTCTTTATCACCATCATCAACATACTGAGCGTACATAACCTCCTTCCCACCAGAAGGACCTATAAGCAGCAAATTGGAGTTACCATAGTTACCGGGATTCTGGCCGTAACTGATGCCCGCGTTTACGTAAGCGGGGTCAAAATCCATCTTGCCGCCAAGACCGACATGATAACTGTCAATGCTCTCACTGCCTTTATCTTCCCAGTCTGGTGCTTCTTCGGTACCGACATTCTCATAACCCTCTATATCATAAGTCTGATATCCGGCTATACCCCGCAGGGTAATGTTTTCTATCTGATGGGTATATGCAGCTTCCATACGCGGCAGGGTGAAATCTTTATCCATCTTGTCATTATCCGGCACATCCTCTTTATAATCCGGTGCACCGGTATTCGCCTCGATCAGGGCGAACTCGAAACCCCCGAAGGTGAGCCTGACCTGGGGCTGCCGGTCGATATAAGGAATACCAGCCGCAAACATGGCCCCGTCATAGCCGGACCCTAGATTGCCGGAAATTTTTGAATAACCGGCAAAGGTTCCGGGGGTATAGGTCTTACCAGCAAGCAGTTCGCCCTCGCCGAAATTCCACACGCCGTATGCCTCGCGGAGATAAACATCGTTTTCCCGGACAACATCATCGTCATCGTCACCCACCTCGGCCACGGTAGTAGTCTCTTCAATACCTGTTTCAATTTTTCCATAGATATTCTCGGAAACCCCGATATCGGCTCCAAATGTACTGTTACCGCCCAGGGTGAGCGTTGTTCCGGAGTCGTCATCCACGCCCTCCATACCGTGCCCTATGGTGCTGTCCCTTCCGGGGCCTCCAGCATAGTCCTCGTCAACACTGTAATAACCCAAATGCGTCCTGAAGCTGCCGTAGAAATCAAAGTCTGCGGCCATTGCCGGTGCTGCTCCTGCAAAGCCTACTATTAGCAATGCAATTAATATCTTTTTCATTTTCGATCCTCCTGAGTGGAATTTTAGGGTTCTTAATAAGCCTTACACAGCTTTAATCCGTATGTCCGGTTCTGTTCACAGATATTTCTATCCGTGCGACTTCCCTATCACCCCCCTTCAGACATGTTAAACTGTTATGGTTGGAAAACCGCTTTGCGCTTCCGCGGTTAACATGATTCATCCGGGCTCACATCGGTATACGGTGTTTTTACGAATGAAAAAGGATCTGTATGAAAGTTTTGGTTAATCAATGTTTGTTTCTTCCGCCGTTGCCTGTTGCGAAGTTATCAAGCAAGAATCAAGGTGTTATGGTCCGTTTGCAAGTGATTTAGTCTTATTATCAGGCCCGGCAGGGGGCCAAGTCCGACTGTCTGACTATTTAAAATAATTTTTGAGTGTTGTCAACTAAAGAAAAACAAAAATTTAAAAAAATTTACCCGGGGGGAACAATTGTTTTCTATTGACATGGGGTTTTCGGTTTGTCTATGTTGTTGAACGCTGTTTAAGTGCATGCATGACCGGCTTACGGGAAAAAGAGATATATTGATAAAAAACAGCCATTCCGGAGGAAAAATGACAAAAGAGACAAAAAAAATCAAGCCCGCTGAGTCTGCCTACAACTACCAGCTTTTAATCAAACACATCCTTCGCACCCCGCTTATCTATTCGCCGGATCAGGAAATAGTATACAGGGATCTTAAAAGATACACCTACAGGGATTTTGCAAAGCGGGTGGCAAGGCTTGCAAACACATTGGCGGGCCTGGGGGTTGAGCCCGGCCAGACAGTGGCCGTAATGGACTGGGACAGCCACAGGTACCTGGAATGCTTCTTTGCAATACCCATGATGGGTGCGGTGTTACATACCATAAACATCAGGCTTACCTCGGAGCAGTTGATCTATACCATAAATAATGCGGAAGACGACGTGATTTTGGTAAACAGCGAGTTTCTGCCAATGCTCGAAGCGGTTAAGGACAGATTTGAAACCGTTAAAAAAATCGTGCTCATCTCGGATGAGCCGGACGCGCCCGAAACAGAGCTTCCCCTGGACGGGGAATATGAACAGCTTCTTGCAGACAGCGCCGAGGAATACGATTTTCCCGACTTTGACGAGGACAGTGTTGCAACCACTTTCTACACCACCGGCACCACGGGCCTTCCCAAAGGGGTGTTTTTCACACACCGACAGCTCGTACTGCACACCTATGCAATAATGTCGTCCTACTGCGGATATCACACCCAGGCAAAGCTCGATTCTGCAGACGTCTACATGCCCATAACCCCCATGTTTCACGTGCACGCCTGGGGCGTGCCCTATCTTATGACCATGCTCGGGGCAAAGCAGGTGTATCCGGGAAGATACGAGCCTGACAAGCTGCTGGAACTCCATGAAAAGGAAAAGGTTACGTTTTCGCACTGCGTGCCCACCATCCTTCACATGCTGCTTACATCCCATGCCTCGGAGAAAACCGACCTTTCGGGCTGGAAGGTTATAATCGGCGGGGCGGCCCTTCCCCGCGGGCTTGCAAAAACGGCCATGGAGCGAGGCATAAACGTATATGCGGGATACGGAATGTCAGAGACCTGCCCGGTGCTCACGGTGGCGAATTTAAAGCCCCACATGCTTGACTGGGACATGGAAAAACAGCTTGATGTGCGGTGCAGGACCGGGCTGCCGGTGCCCAACGCATACGTGGAAATAGCAGATCCCGGAGGTAAACTTCTCCCCCATGACGGAAAATCCACGGGAGAGGTCATTGTACGCACCCCCTGGCTTACACAGGGATATATCAAGGACCCGGAGAAAAGCGAGGAACTCTGGGAAAACGGATGGCTTCACACTGGCGATATCGGATTTATAGACACCGAGGGCTATCTCCAGATTACCGACCGGTTAAAAGACGTTATAAAGTCAGGGGGCGAATGGATTTCATCCCTGGAACTCGAAGACATTGTAAGCCGCCACGAGGCTGTAAGCGAATCCGCTGTAATAGGGATTCCGGACGAGAAATGGGGCGAGGTCCCCATGGCCCTGCTAGTGTTAAAGGATGAATACAAGGGCCGGGTCACGGAGGATGAAATAAGGGATCACTATGCCCAGTATGTGGGACAGGGAGTCATCCCCAAGTACGGAATACCCAGGCGGATCGAATTTGTGGGTGAAATTCCAAAGACAAGCGTGGGCAAGCTTGACAAAAAGAACCTGAGAAAACAGTATGAAAGTTCCGGGTGATACCCAGGGAAGTCCAGGGGCTTCCTTACTGCAAAACAATATATAAGGATTTATAAAATGCACGCTGAAAAACAGGTCCATCTGTTTGAAACAGGAATATACCGGCCGCCCAGCGAAGGCGGCAGCAATTCACTGCTCCTGCGCTTTACCAGGAACTGCCCCTGGAACAAGTGCGAGTTCTGTGCCATGTATAAAACCGAAAAATTCGAAATACGGCCCATAGAGGAAATAAAAGCGGATATCGACGCAATGGCCTCAATCCGCGACCAGCTCCTGGAACTCTCTGGAAACCGGAAGAGCATAGGCAGAGGCGCTGCAGTAAAATTCCTGGATAAACACCCTGAATTCAACTACCATCAGGGGTTTGTAATGCTGTTTCACTGGCTGATAGCAGGGGGAAAAACCGCTTTTCTGCAGGATGCAAACACTCTGATAATGAAAACCCCGAACCTGGTGGAAGCCCTTGAATATCTGCGCGAAAAATTCCCCTCAATCGAGCGGATAACCACCTATGCGCGCTCAAGAACACTTGCGCGCAAAAAGCCCGAAGAACTCGCCGCCATACGCAGGGCCGGGTTAAACAGGCTCCACATAGGACTGGAAAGCGGTGATGACGAGGTTTTAAAAAGAGTAAGAAAGGGCGTGGATGCCCGGGGCCATATCGAAGGCGGCCGCAAGGCGGTGGAGGCGGGATTCCAGGTGTCTGAATACTGGATGCCCGGACTTGCCGGAAAAGCCGGGTGGGAAAGCCATGCAAGGGAAACCGCCCGGGTATTGAGTGCCATAAACCCTCATTACATCCGTTCGAGGCCGTTTCGCCCGCTTCCCGGCACCCCGATGCAGGAGGCTTATCAGAAAGGTGATTTCCGGATTCTCGAGCCGCAGGAACAGTTAAGAGAACTTAAACTCACCATGGAAGAACTCGATGTCACCTCCAGGGTCTGTTTTGACCATGCGGGCAATTACTGGCGAAGCCCGGACGGCGGGTTGATGCTTTCCCATGATTATGAAGGCTACAAATTCCCTGAACAGAAACCAGAGGTTATTGCCCGCATTGAAGCTGGTTTTAAAGCCCGCCACCCCTTGCCCGGTTTCCTTCAGATGTAGGCCGGTTCGGCGAGTATGAATTTTACGGATCAACGAACACCTGGCTTATACTGACATCTATTTCTTACCTAAATTGAG
>JBKHFD010000099.1:0-6067 GCA_046540355.1 Desulfobacterales bacterium | reverse complement strand
ACCCCAGATGAATGAATATGCCGAAGGTGTCCGGCAGGTCATGGACTATGCATGGGAAAACGAAGGTTATAAGAATTGGGCTGTCAAATGGATGTATCATTGCGGGCTGAAGCCGGAACAGATTGAGCGCCGCCGGAAGGAATTTGAGGAAGACCCCAGGCAGGTTGTAAATAATAATTCGATTCCATAGAAAATAAGAGCAAAAAAGGAGAGGATCGGGGAGTCGATTTAACGCCCCGATCCGGATGCCGGAGAAAAAACCGGAAAACAAATCTCTGACGGTGAAGGTCTCGCCGGCAGGCTTTACCGCGCCCGGGTTGCATTCCCGCCAAAGCACTTCTTACCATAGTCCGTTAGGGGAGTGTATCAGCGTTTGGAAACACTTGATTCGATATTGTCAACTGCCGCCATCGCTGCACTTGCGGCAACCCACAGCCGCTATGTGCGATCCGGCTGATGGCCTGGAAAACCGCCCTCCGTGTCCATCCCCTCCACAGGCGAGACCGCAAATAATATACCGGAGGATAAGTGACCGGGTATAAAGAGAGAGATGGTGGAGGACACCAAAACATACCATCGGTTGGGGCAAAGACACCCCCATGGGTGGAAAAATATTTGACTTTGAATGCCCGGCCGGCGCATTATGAATTCAGCAGCAATTTTTATTGAACCTTATGGCCGCCGCCATGAACAAATATAGATTATAGCAGCTTTTAACCTTTAACTGGCGAGCAGATCGTCTTGCAGACAAGACTCGTTGAGCAGAGGAAAGTTATGAAAATAGCATACTATCAATACGCACCTGAATTTGGTGCCCCCGGGCGGAATTTGGAGAAGGTTGAAGATTCGCTGGCCGGAGTTGATGCAGATATTATTGTTCTGCCTGAGCTGGCATTTACAGGATACTTCTTTGAGGACCGAAGGGAGTTATGTGAACTTGCCGAAGATCTGTATGAATCACCTACTGTTTACAGCCTGTCGAAATTTTGTAAAAATAATACATTTTATCTGATAGCCGGTTTTGCAGAACGATATGGCGAAAGACTGTATAATTCCGCACTGGTAATTGGTCCGTCCGGGCTGCTGCATTGTTATCGTAAGCTCCATCTTTTTAACACCGAGAAAGAGTATTTTGACCCCGGAGATAATCCCCTTGAAGTAATAGAAATCCAAGGCGCAAAAATAGGAATTATAATTTGTTTCGACTGGGTATTTCCAGAGGTGGCCAGATCGCTTGCACTGCAAGGAGCTGACCTGCTTTGCCACCCCTCGAACCTGGTGCTGACGTATTGCCAGAAGGCTATGCCTATTCGCTCTCTTGAAAATTCCGTGTATTCAGTAACAGCAAACAGGACCGGGAAAGATACGCGTCCGCGGGGAGAGCTGGCTTTTACAGGTCAAAGCCAGATTGCCGGACCCAGAGGGGAGATTATTGCCAGTTCCGGCTCCGAGGAGGAGGCGATCGTTATAAAAGATATTGATCCATCCGGAGCCCGGAACAAATTAATTACCGAAAACAACGATTTATTCGCTGACAGGCGACCGAATTTTTATGATCCGATCAAACATTGATACTCTCGTAAAGAGTCTGATTTTAGATGGAACCGTAAAAAGTTCAAGATCAAGGCTTGCGCAATTTCGAAAAATGCAGCGTACTTAGGCGTACGTGAAATTCTGAAAAATTGCGCGTAACGCAGATATTGGACTTCCAAGGAAACCCAAGGTCGGGGTCGGTTTTTGAAGCGACATTGAGCGCTTGCGGTCAGGAGCGAAAAAACTGACCCCGACCGCAGGGTTTCCTTCCTGCAAAAATACCGCCGCGGCGGTGTAAATTGCTTTTTACGGTGTCATCAACATTGATTTGGATAAAACGGTGGTTTATACCATAATTCAGGCGATTTCCAGTTGCCCTTTCCATAAATTCTCCCGGCATCAAAACCTTGACTCCCTTTTCCGGCACATATTCTTTAACGCCTTCCCATAGCAGGCGATGCAGATGAGGCTCTGTTCTGTGGAGCTAAAGACTGACAAATTTTTTTCATTCTGATATTCTTCGCTGCCCAAAGCCATTAAAAAAGGGCTTACGGCTTGTTTCTGCCGTAAGCCCTTGATTTTAATGGTAGGCGCGAGCAGACTTGAACTGCTGACTTCTACCGTGTCGGGGTAGCGCTCTACCACCTGAGCTACGCGCCTTTTTAAACAAAATAAATCAATACCTGCTCTCATGTCAAGGGGAAAAGAGCCGGGATGTAGCCAAACATGTGCCATGCCTTGGCAACCCGTAAAAATAATTCAGTTATACTGAGACGAATACAAGTGTCTATTTGACTTTTCCTGCAAATCCCTGCATCCTGTAACAGATGTAAACAGACTTGACTCCGCGCTGAGGCACATTTTAAATCCCATGAAAAAATCTTTATTGATCAAACTAACCCTGCTTGCAGTAGCAGCGATTGCCTGCGGGGCTGCGGCTGCGGCCGGATTTACCGCAATCCGGGATCTGCCCGAGATCCGTTCCCTGGAAGATCACCAACCTTCAACCGTCTCCAGGATTTATTCCGCAGACGGGGTACTGCTGGCGGAATTATATGTTGAAAAGCGCGCACCGGTTGAACTGGGACAGGTTCCGGACAAACTCATAGAGGCCCTGCTAACCACCGAGGACCGTCATTTTTATAACCACAGCGGGCTTGATTTAAAAGGCATATTAAGAGCCGTGATAAACGACATCAAAACATGGTCCTTTGAAGAAGGGGCAAGCACCATAACCCAGCAGCTCGCCAAGACCCTGTTTTTAACGCCTGAAAAATCCCTGGAGAGAAAAATCAAGGAGGCGGTTCTGGCGCTTCAGATGGAAAGACGATACACAAAGGACGAAATTCTTGAGATGTATTTAAACCAGGTATATTTCGGAAGCGGCGCCTATGGGGTGCAGACCGCGGCGCAAACCTACTTTGCAAAACCGGTCTCCGAGCTTGACCTTGCCGAATGCGCCCTTATAGCGGGACTCCCCAAATCACCCTCCTCCTATTCCCCGCTGATAAACCCGGAGCTTGCAATCCAAAGGCGCAATATAGTGCTCAAGCAGATGCTCGAGACCGGAGAAATCGACAGGAAAGCCTATGAAAATGCGGAGGAAAAGTCCTACAAGGCTCCTGAAAAGGCCCGGGGCGAAAAAACAAAGGCACCGTATTTTATTGATTATGTAAAACAGCGCATCGAGGATGACATAGGTTGGGACATGCTCTACAAAGGAGGGGTTACAATACATACAACCCTTTCCTGGCGCCTCCAGAAGTCTGCCAAACGCGCAGTTGAGCAGGGACTTTCAGAACTCAGCGCCCGTATGGAGAGAAACGGTCTTTCAGGCAACCCTCCCCAGGGAGCCCTGGTGGCCATAGATGTCCAGACAGGTGGAATCCTCGCAATGGTCGGAGGCACAGACTACAGCAAAAGCAGCTACAACCGGGCCGCTACAGCTCAGAGGCAACCCGGGTCCGCTTTCAAGCCGATTATATATGCATGCGCGGTCGAAAACGGATTCAGTCAGGATTCCACGCTGCTTGATGCGCCGGTATCCTTTTCAGACGGTGCAGGTGCCCGAAGCTGGCGTCCTGAAAACTACTCGGACGATTACGAAGGCGAAATAACTCTGCGAAAAGCATTGACAGATTCCAGAAACATCCCGGCAGTTCGCCTGCTGGGAAAAATCGGGCCGGAAGCGGCAATTGATTTTGCCCGTGGCCTGGGAATAAACTCTCCATTATCGCCCAATCTGTCACTGGCCCTGGGAACATCTGAAGTAACCCTGCTCGAACTTACAGCAGCATTCTCGGTTTTTCCCAACGGCGGCAGGTTCATTGAACCGCGCGCAGCCGCGGAAGTCACCGGCCAGAACGAACAGGTGATAATGCGGGACCGGCCTGAAAAACAGATAGCCATGTCAAGAACCGGGGCGGCAATAATGACGGATATGTTAAAGGGGGCCATAAATGAAGGAACCGGCCGCGACGCCAGGCAAACGGGCTATGAGATAGCTGGCAAAACCGGCACCACCAGTCAATGCAAAGATGCATTGTTTGTCGGATTTTCACCGGATATTGCCGCCGGCGTATGGGTTGGCAGGGACGACAATTCTACGCTTGGGCCGTATGAAACAGGCGCAAGGGCCGCCCTCCCAATATGGAAATCATTCATGAAAGGAGCCCTTGAAGACCGCTCCCTTAAGTATTTCGACTTTCCCGGGGAACTTGAACAGGTGCGTATTGACCCATACACGGGAAAGCGGATTTCAGGCGACGGAGGAGTTACCGTAAGGCTTAGAAAAAAACCATAGCCCGGCACAAAATACTTGATCTCAATCTCTGCAGCCTGTAAACAGGCCCTATGATAATACGCAAAGCCACAATAGAAGACATAAAGTCGATTCACGTGATTCTGAAATATTACGGCGCCAGGGGCGAACTGCTGGCCCGTCCTCTCAGTATTTTATATGATCACGTGCGCGATTTTAACGTGTGTGAAGATCCACACACCCATAAGATCGTGGGCTGCTGTGCGCTGCAGTTCTGCTGGGAAGATCTGGCTGAAATCAGATCACTGGCAGTACTTGAATCTCACGAGGGTAAAAACGTGGGCTCACGCTTAATAGAAACCGCATTTGAGGAGGCCCGTCACTACAAGATCAAAAAAGTGTTTACGCTTACCTACAGACCTGAGTTTTTTAAAAAATTCGGGTTCATAGTCATTGACAAGGCGGAGTTGCCCATAAAAATCTGGGCCGACTGCATCCACTGCGTTAAATTCCCGGATTGCGACGAGACCGCCATGTTAAAGAGGCTCTGAGATCACGTGTAAATCAGATTTACACGCAGAGGGGGATGTTCCCATATACCGGGCAGGGGAAGAAGGTGCTGGTATTTGACTGTCAACCAGAAAAGCTCGGGTTTTAGTTCGCGGAGTTTGCCGTCCTCAGGCGGCAGCGCGGGAGTCGTGTGGGCATAGGCGACCCTGAAAAGAAAAACCCCGCTCTTGCCGTTCTGATCAATCATGTAAAAATTCTTCAGCTCCCTTACCTGCATCCGGTGCCTTTCCGCCACCTGCTCCATTTCCTTTGTGCTCAGCTTCATGAGCACCATCTTTGCCACCCCCTGCTCAGAATAGCGATTAAGGGATCTCGATTCGCTGCTTGAGACGTAAACAGTTGAAATAAAAGGTAGACGGCGCAAATACTGCGCGGCCACGCTGGCCGCAGTGCGGCGCCCCCCGCTCATTTCCGGCAGACCGTAGTATTCAAAAAACTTCTTCTGAACATCTTCGGCGTATTTTTCGCCTTTTTCATAAACGTCCTTTGAGATGTAGCGCAGGTATCTTGCAAGATCCTCGGCCGCCTCTGCAATAGGCCAGTCGATACGCACATGGAAATGGGATATATAGTAACGGTGCTTGGACTTTGCCTGGCTGGTATCGCGCTGGATAAGCAGTGCATAGTCCACGGGAAGAAGATCTTTTAAAAAATTATAAAAATGGACGGAATCGAGAAACTTCTGACTCCGGTCAAAATCAGGCCCCAGCGATAGCGTCTTGGAGCGCAGCAGGTTGGTTTTCGTGGTTTTGTTTGATTCGAAAAACCGGATATATTTCTTGTATTCCTCAGGGATGGAGTCTTCTGCAAATAACACCAGAAAAGAGTTGTGAAGCCTGTATTCCTCTTTGGGCAGCCGGGCCCGGGGCTTTAACTCTTTTCTCTCAACAAATGGATAAGGAGTCCCGTTGTTTTTGAAATTCTCATAAGATTCCTTCAGTGAGTGGGCCAGGATAAACTGGTCTAGCTCATCGCGAAGCAGCTCGTAATATGATCGGCGCAGCCTGTTTTCTAAGCTCAGTTCCTCCCTGGTTTTCCAGTACAAGAATCCGTTCTCCTCTTGGTTTTAAACATCCGTTCAAAGCGGGAAAAGTAAAATATATTAAAATATATAACTTGTTTTCCCTGAATTGTCAAGTAATTATATGCAATCCCACCGCTCGGCCCAATTCTAAAGAGCTCCCCTGTAACGATACCCCGGAA
>JBKHFD010000098.1:0-6105 GCA_046540355.1 Desulfobacterales bacterium | reverse complement strand
TATTATTTCAACTCTTCATTGGATGGGTTATTGGTTCACTGAAAACAGGGATCTTTCAAGAGATGAAGCTATTGATCAATCAATAACTTTATATTTCGGTGGTATAATAGATTCCGGCAAAGGAGACTCTCAGGATAGCCGCGCCGCTCTTGAGAATGAGAATGTTAACAAAATTTCTACGGATGAAAATGAAACCAGGTAAAAGGGCAGATAAAAAGAGATATACACTGGACGATGTTTTTGCTCCCCGCGGTATTGCCGTTGTGGGGGTGTCGCCGAATAGGATGGGTTTTGCGGAGCTGGTGATTGAGTCTCTCAAATTGGCGCAATTTCCGGTAATTTACCCGGTTAACCCGAATCATGAGCAAGTCTTGGGCCTGCCATGCTATGCCAGCATTATGGATATTCCCGGAGTTGTGGATCATGTGATCGTAAATATCCCGGCGGACAAGGTTCTGACGCTTTTGGATCAATGTGCTGCCAAGGCGGTGAGATCCGTTCATTTCTTCACGGCCGGCTTTGGTGAAAGCGGCAACAGGGAAAGGGCGGAACTGGAAAAAGAGATGCTGAAGAAGGCGCAAGAGGCTGGTTTCCGTATTATCGGGCCTAATTGTGTGGGGCTTTATGTGCCTGAAAACCGGGTGGTTAACCATCCTGAAGCACCCATTGAGCCAGGGCCGGTGGCTTTCATGTCGCAAAGCGGCGGACACGCCCAGAATCTGCCGCTTTACAGTGCGCCGAGGGGAATACGCTTCAGCAAGGTGGTAAGCTATGGAAATGCCCTGGATGTTGATGAAAACGAGATGATGGAATACTTTCTCCATGATCCGGAAACCGAAATCGTAGCCGCCTATATTGAAGGAGTAAAAGACGGAGAAAGGTTCTCAGAGGTTTTGGGAAGGGCTGCCGCCCGCAAGCCGGTGGTTATTTACAAGGGGGGCAGAACCGAGGCCGGCCAGAGAGCTGCTCTTGGTCACACAGCCAGCATGACCAGCTCGGTGGATATCTTTGATGCTTTGTGCCGACAGATGAAAGCTATACAGGTTTATAACATCGATGAGATGATAGACGTATTGACGGCATTGCGATTTGCCAAGCCTTTCCCCAAGGGCAGGGGGGTTGCCCTGATAGGTGCTGGCGGAGGCCCCAGTGTTCTTGCAGGCGATGAGATGGAGACAGAGGGCTTGAGCCTGCCGACTCTAAGCACCGAGGTCCGGGGCGAGTTGAAAAGGCATTTGCCGGTTGACGGCAGCATTTTTATAAATCCGATTGACACCCCCAACCTCACCTCGCCAGATGCGGTGGCAACCGTCATGCAGATACTGGGCAGGGTCCCGGACATCCATATGATGGTTTACCACCTCGGATTCCATCCTATTGGCAATTGGGGGTTCGGGCGTTTTTCCTCGGAAGCCTTTCTCAATGAAATACTCGATGTTATGAAGAATGCTGCCCAAAAAAGCAGCAAGCCAGTTCTTGCCGCCCTGCGCCCCCCTCAGGATTTAAAGGGCATGGAGGAATTTCTAACCGTACAAAAAGCCTTTGTGGAAGCCGAACTGCCTGTTTTTTATTCCTTAAACGGTTTGGCGCGGGCAATGAAAAGGGTGATATCACGTTGTTGATTATCCGGGCTTATAGATAATTTTTGGGTCATCCCGGATCAGTTGGAGAATCCGTAACGCTGTTTCATGATTTCAGAAATTTGCCGGGTCATGGCAAAAGCCCTTTCCGCGTTTTCAATGCTCATGAGATTTGCATCGCAGCAGGGCATAATCCAGGAGGATTCTGCAAGCAAGGCTTCATCTATGCCCCTGGCAGCAAATTCATCGATTCCTTTCTGGACAATCTCCACCAGGTCCTCGACCCTGACCTGGCTGATGGCCTCATCTGTTACCGGAACGATCCCCCAGGCCAGCATGCCACCCTGCTCCAAAAAAGGCTTGAACTCCTCGTGGTATAATACCACCCTGTCTTTGTGTTGATAGGCGTCAAAATTAATCACATCTACCTTCGCCCGGGTAAGGAGGCTCCAGTCAATATTGGCGCAGCAGTGAACCCAGGTCGGACCTTGTAGTCCTTTAAACCCCTCGTCAATGGCCTGTATAATGTTGTCCCGGGTTCCGGCCCCGCCTGCCGACGTAAATGTCACAAGGGTTGTCTCCGGTAGTCCGGCTATAACCTCGACACCCGGCACTTCATGTTTGATTTTCTCCTCCAGCCATCTTGACTTGAGATTAACCCCTTTTATCAGAATGTCTCTCAGGGTTTCATGAAAAAAAGCCGAGGTCCCGTCATGCTGTTTGAGGATATCTCCCATAAGTACTGGCCCGGCGGTCTGGAAGGCAATCCAGTTAAGGTTTTCCGGGGCTTCTGCCTTTAGTTTTTCAAGCAGTGCATAAAATCCGGGAGCCGCTTTTTCGGTGGTTGCAAAGGCATCCAGATCATTGTTTTCAACCCTGTCATAGAATTCCAGGATCTCATCTTCCCTTTCCGGTGAAGGATCGAGAAAGACCTGTTTCTTCTCTCTGTCAAATACCACGCATGGAATTCCCTCCAGCATATGCCTTATGCTTCGGCTCAGCACAGGCAGGCAGGGGGCCTCGGGAAAATTGTCCACGATCACTTCTACGGCCCTTGTTGCGTCCCGGTGTGGTAAGAAAGCCATGCTGGTGGCGGCAAAACATGGTTTTTGGTGCATTGCTTTTCTCCTTTCCCGGATTTTCCCGGATGAATCATGATGGCACCGTAAAAAGGTAATACTTGCCATTCAACCTGTTATTGCGTTAAGCATATACACAATAGGCGGAACAATCAACCAGGGAAGGGATGTGTCATTCACCTTCCCCCGGGTGTGGGAGGATTCA
Source organism: Desulfobacterales bacterium (assembly GCA_046540355.1). GTDB lineage: Bacteria > Desulfobacterota > Desulfobacteria > Desulfobacterales > Desulfosalsimonadaceae > Desulfosalsimonas. Next base: position 3,241 of record JBKHFD010000098.1, on the reverse strand, counting down.
TCATGGTCATAATCCTCTGGTGTCATATATCTGCATTGCCTGTTTTATATTGGTGATCGCTTATTATTTGTTGAGGATCAAGTTGTTTTAAAAGCAGAAGATCGCCTATAAGGCACAGATAAAAGAGATGCCGGAATTCGAAGAGGAAATATAATGAGACCTGTACCAAATCAGTATGAGCGTTATCGAAGCATTTTCAAAAATCGACACATGCCGTTTGCATTTATTGACCTTGATAACTTTGATCGCAATGTGGAATATGTTGCGTCAACACAGAGGAACACTGGCAAACGCATACGTGTACACTCCAAATCGATACGATGCGTGGAATTAATAAAACGCATTATAAACAAGGGAGGCCCTCAATTTAAAGGCGTCATGACATTTACCATGGAAGAAACCGCCTTCCTGGCTGCAAATGGTCTTGATGACTTTATTGTTGCCTATCCAACAGTACAGCCCAGCGACATGGAGATCTTTGCCGATCTTATCAGAAGGGGAAAGAAAATATCTCTTATGATCGACTCCATAGATCATTTACGGGTCCTTTCGCAGGCCGGGAAAAAAGCAGGATTGACCCTTAACGCGTGTCTGGAGATCGATACAGCCTACAAACCCATGGGCCTTCCACTGTATCTTGGCGTTCGCCGAAGTCCGGTGCGTACAGTAGAAGACGCTTTGCGCATAGCTCGGATCTCACTTGACCTGCCCAATGTTCGCATCAATGCCATCATGGGTTACGAAGCACATGTAGCAGGTCCCAATGACAACCTGCCTGGTAAACGGGGGTTGAACAGGCTTATCAGGTTTCTTAAAAACCGTTCCATAAGCGAGTTCACTGTGCGGCGGAAAAGTATCACGGAAAGGCTGGCCTCTGAGGGCATCAGCCTAGATATTGTCAACGGTGGCGGCAGCGGCAGTCTTGTATCAACGGGCAGAGACCCGTCGGTTACAGAGGTGACATCGGGTTCGGCTTTTTACGCTCCGGGCCTTTTCTGGCATTACAGGGATGTTGATTTCATTCCATCGGCATTTTTCGGTATACAGATCGTCCGAAAGCCCGCCAAAGACATGGTAACCTGCCAGGGCGGCGGCTACGTGGCATCAGGGCCGGCCGGCAAGGACAAGCAGCCGGTTCCCGTGTATCCGGAAGGCCTGTGTTTGCTGCCTCATGAAGGTGCCGGCGAGGTGCAGACACCTCTTAAAATATCAGAAGACTGTCCTGAATTAAATCTCGGAGACCCGGTATTTTTCCAGCATGCCAAGGCTGGTGAAATATGCGAGAGGTTCAACTTCTTCTACCTTGTACAGGGTGGAAATATCGTAAAGAAAGTAAACACCTACAGGGGAGATGGCAGGGTGTTTCTATAATACGGCTCACAGATACTGAGCCGGTCAAAATTTGAATTAATGTTTCAGGCCCGCAGAGATAGCCTGGATCTGTATAAAGCCTTATCCGAATCGAAGAGAAGATTATTAATTTGGTTTTTTATAAAAATATCCGAAAAGCATCTCGGTCCGTTTTAGAAGGGAGGGTAAAATATAAGGATCTCTGTCATCCCTATATCCAGGAGAAATTATGAGATACACAACCTATAATACAGGCACCCTCTCCGCCAGATACAAAACGGATCAGCTTCCCGACCGGGATAAAATTCGTGACCAATACCAGGAAAAAGCGCCATCCATAAACCCTCCGGATCTGGACTCCATGATAAAAGAAGAGACTCAGCAACTGTTTTATGAAATGCAGGTAAGAATCTTGAGGCTGAATTGCAAAATGAGCAGTTTCGGGGCCGGGATAAAGACTACAAGTCTATGGTTGAGCTTTTGGCCACTGTCACCGAAAATATGCTGGACATGGTGAGATAGTTTTTTTAGATTCCCTTAAACCCGAAATTACAAGGAGGTCTGTAAATGCAGGAAGCTTCACTGTCTATGGCAACATGGTTCTGGCTGATTGTTCCCATGGCCCTGGTTGTGGTTTTATCCATCATAACTCTGTTCACGGAAAGGAGGTAAGACAGATGAGCACACCGACTCTTACTTCCTTTTTGATCTACCTTGCCCTGATGATGTCAATCGGAATATTTTTCTACTACCGGACAAAAAATCTTGCAGACTACATTCTGGGCGGCAGGCAGCTTAGCCCTGGCGTGGCGGCTTTAAGCGCAGGAGCCTCGGATATGAGCGGCTGGCTTTTGCTCGGACTTCCCGGAGCGCTTTACGCAGACGGCATGAGCAGCATCTGGATTGCCATCGGGCTTTCAATAGGAGCTTACCTCAACTGGCAGTTCGTGGCCAGGCGCCTGAGAAGGTTTACTGAAATGGCAAGCGACTCCATCACTCTCCGCTGGACAACTCGGAGACCGTGTTTATAGCCCTGACCCAGGCTGTATTTAACCCGTGGATTGCCGGGGTTCTTCTGGCGGCTATTCTGGCTGCTATCATGAGCACGGTGGACTCGCAACTTTTGGTCTGTTCCAGCGTTATCGCCGAGGACTTCTACAGCCAGATTCTGCGCAAGGATGCAAAACGAAATGAACTGGTATGGGTGGGAAGAATCTCGGTCCTGGTCCTGGCAATCATCGCAACGAGCATGGCAGCAAACCCTGACAGCAAGATTCTCGACCTTGTGGCCTACGCCTGGGCAGGATTCGGCGCCGCGTTCGGCCCCATCGTAATACTTTCGCTTTTCTGGAAGCGGCTTACAAGAAACGGGGCCCTGGTGGGAATGGTGCTGGGCGCATTGACCGTGATTGTCTGGAAAAGCCTTGAAGGCGGGGTTGGCGGGATTTTTGATTTGTATGAAATCCTTCCGGGATTTATCCTTTGCGCGGCTGCTGCAGTTACAGTGAGCCTGATGGATAAACAACCGCCGGAAAAGGTACGCAGCCTCTTTGAGTCAATTTAATTTTAAAGCTGCGGCAGGGACAGATGTGCTCTTCGCAAAAGGCTAAACCAGGCAAATACCGTCGGAGGCAGCCGTGAAAAATCAGCCCCTGGCCATGGTGTTAGGGCTGGGTACAGTTTTGATGTGGTCAACGGTGGCCACTGCCTTCAAGCTTACCCTGCGGGAACTCACCCCGGTACAGATGCTTTTTGTCGCCTGTGCGGCATCAGTCGCAGTGCTCACTGCAATCCTGCTGGTACAGCGCCGGCTCAGTCTGGTTTTTTCCATGAGCCGGCGCCAGTACCTGCAGTCCATGGGCATGGGGCTGATCAACCCCTGCCTTTACTA
>JBKHFD010000097.1:0-6109 GCA_046540355.1 Desulfobacterales bacterium | reverse complement strand
CGAACCTGGGTTAACGGGGCCAGAACCCGTCGTCTTGCCGCTAGACCAACCCTCAAAGTGTTATTTTTACATAAAATAGCAAAAAAAGTTTATGTGTCAAGGCAATTTTTCCTGTTTATTCAATCCTGCCGGGAAAGGCGCTCTGAAATAAACGAAACAGCCCTTTCAATGCGGGCAACCGTTTCTTGCCGCCCCAGTACCTCTATCATTTCAAATATTCCCGGGCTCACGGTTTTACCGGAAAGCGCCAGGCGGACAGGCTGGGCTATCCTGCCGAACTTGAGATCATGGGTCTCCATGACCTTCATAAAAGCGGCTTCGAGCTGCTTTTCCTCAAATGGCCGCGCTGTTTCGATCTCTTTTGCAAGCTGTCTAAGGGGCTCGATCACTTCAGGCTTAAAGAGCTTTTTTATCCCCTTTTCCTCGTATTCCTCAGGGGCCCTGAAATAAAATACAGCCCCGTCAGCCATTTCCAGAAAGGTTTTGCTCCTGGGCTTAAGAGTTTCTATAACCCTGCAAAGATAATCGTTTTCTTCTGCCTCTATACCCCTTTCCCTCAGAAACGGGATCAGATGAGGCGCCAGGTCCTTTTCCGAAGCGTTTCTTATATGTTCGGCATTTAAGGCAAGGAGCTTTTCCGGGTTAAAAACCCCTGCTGAGCGGCCTATATGCTCAAGTTCAAATTTTTCTATAAGCTCTTCTCTGGTGAAAAATTCCTGGTCTCCGTGGGACCAGCCCAGGCGCACCAGGTAATTTAAAAGCGCATCAGGATAATAGCCCATTTCCCTGTATGCTGTAACAGACATTGCCCCGTGCCTTTTGCTCAGCCGGGCCTTGTCATGGCCGAGCACCATGGGAACATGGCCGTAGTCAGGCAACTGCTCGCCAAGAGCCCGGTAGAGAAGAATCTGCTTGGGCGTGTTGCTTATGTGGTCATCTCCGCGGATTATGGTGTTTACCCCCATGGTGATATCATCGACAACTACTGCCAGGTTATATATGGGCATGCCGTCTGCCCGCTGAATTATAAAGTCATCGATTTCCGGGTTGGGAAACACTATGTTGCCGCGGATTTTATCCTCCATTAAAGTGTTTCCGGAAAGAGGCGACTTAAACCTTACAACCGCGCCCGGCTGAAAAGAAAGATTTTTATCCCTGCAGGTCCCGTCGTATCCCGGCTTAAGACCCTGCTGGACAGCCTCCTGACGCATTGCTTCGACCTTTTCCTTCGAGCATGTACAGTAATAGGCATGCCCGGAATCAATGAGCTGCTGTATATACTGCTGGTATATATCCAGACGGGCGGACTGGTAATAGGGCCCTTCGTCCCAGTCAATACCCAGCCATTGAAGCGCATCAAGTATTGAGTCCACGTATTGCCGGGTTGAACGCTCAACGTCCGTATCTTCAAACCGCAGTATGAATCTGCCTCCCCGGCCGCGGGCATAAAGCCAGTTAAAAAGAGCCGTGCGCGCTCCCCCTATATGAAGATAACCCGTGGGGCTGGGAGGAAAACGCGTTACAATGGTTCCCATTTTGCACATCCTTTCCGGAAAATTTAATAAATGTATAAATATACCCGATTTTTGGACCAAAATCAAGGACTGCTTTAAAACCGCCCTGAAATCCCTTGACATCGTATTGATTTTAACATACTAGTCTTAATGATCTTTTTATTGTCGTTTATGAAAATTAGATTAAATTTCAAATAGTTGGGAGATATTTAAAATGGCAGTACCCAAGCACAAGGTATCGAGATCCAAAAGAGACAAGCGCCGGACCCATCAGAAGGCAAAAGCCCCGGGACTGACAAAATGCGCCCAGTGCGGAGAAGCGGTAATGGCGCACAGGGCCTGCCCGGAATGCGGCAATTACAGAGGGCGCAGCATTATCGAAACAGAGGAGTAGAGCCGGCGGCTGCGCGCTTCATGGTTAATTCCGGGGGATTGAAAATATGAAAATAGAAGACAAGGTTAAAAAGCTCATATCTGAAAAACTGGAGGTGGATCCGGCTGATGTGGTTTCCGACGCATCGCTCATTGACGACCTGGGGGCTGACTCCCTTGCAATCGTTGAAATGATAATGACCATGGAGGAAGAATTCGACATCGAGGTGCCGGATGAAGACGCCGAGCAGCTCAGAAAAGTTGAAGACGCCATAGAGTATATAAAGAAAAAAACCCAGGCTTAAAACACGGGGAGCCGGATGCGACCAATTGCAATCGGATCCGATCACGCCGGATTCGATCTTAAGGAAACAGTAAAACAGCAGCTTTCAGATCTGGGCTGCGAGGTAGAGGACTTCGGCCCCGGAGGCACGGAGTCTGTTGATTATCCCGACTACGCCGTGAAGGTGGCCGGGGGGATAGACAGGGGTGAATATGACCGTGGAATCCTGATCTGTGGCACCGGCCTGGGAATGTCCATGGCGGCCAACCGGTTTAAGGGAGTACGAGCCGCGCTTTGCAACGATCTTTTTTCCGCCATGATGAGCAGACGGCACAATGATGCCAACATCCTGGTCATGGGCGGAAGGGTCATAGGCACGGAACTTGCCGCGCAAATTGTCAGGACATGGCTGGATACCCCGTTTGAAGGCGGCCGCCACAGCTTGCGCCTTGAAAAATTCTGCAACTTATAATACACTGCACAACAGTCTTCTACAGCATCCCGGCCCGGAGAACCCTCTAATGATAAGGAAAGAAAAGTGACTGATTTTACAGATAAAAACGCAACAGCCAAAGATCTTGTACTTCACCTCGGTACGGTGGAAAAAACCGATCCGAAAATTGCGGATGCCATTGCCAGTGAATATAACCGTCAGAAAAACACCCTGGAGCTTATTGCCTCCGAAAACATTGTTCCAGCCGCTGTAATGGCAGCCCAGGCCAGCATCATGACCAACAAGTATGCGGAGGGCTATCCTGACAAGCGTTATTACGGCGGATGCGAATATGTGGACGTGGCCGAGGACCTGGCGATTGAAAGGGCTAAAGATCTTTTTGGCGCGGGATATGCAAACGTCCAGCCGCATTCTGGCTCCCAGGCCAACATGGCGGTCTTTTTCGCCCTGCTGGAGCTCGGCGATACCATACTCGCCATGGACCTTGCCCACGGCGGCCATCTCACCCACGGGGCTGGGGCAAGCTTTTCCGGAAGGTTCTACAACTTCGTGCATTACGGCGTGGACAGGGAGACCGGACTTATAGACTATGACCAGGTAGCCGCGCTGGCGGAAAAGCACCGCCCGAAAATGATTATAGCCGGGGCAAGTGCTTATTCCAGAATCATCGATTTTGAAAAGTTCTCCGCCATAGCAAAGTCAGTGGGCGCGTACTTAATGGTGGACATGGCCCATATTGCAGGGCTTATTGCCGCAGGAAAGCATCCCTCGCCGGTACCTTACGCAGACGCGGTGACCTCAACGACCCACAAAACACTCCGGGGGCCCAGGGGCGGGCTGATACTTGCCAAAAGCGATCTGAGCAGGGTGTTAAACAAGGAAATCTTTCCAGGCATACAGGGCGGGCCCCTTATGCATGTGATTGCAGCCAAAGCCGTGGCATTTAAGATAGCAAAAACGCAGGATTTTGTGAACTACCAGGCAAGGGTAATAGAAAACGCCCGAAGCCTGGCCCGGGTGCTGCAGGAAAACGGGGTTGACCTGATCTCCGGCGGGACTGATAATCACATGATGCTTGCGGATTTACGCAGCCTTGACATAACCGGTAAAAAAGCGGAAGAAGTACTCGGCATTGCCGGAATCACGGTAAATAAAAACGCGGTTCCCTTTGATACCCAGAGCCCTTTTGTCACAAGCGGTATCCGTATAGGCACGCCGGCGGTAACCACCCGCGGCATGAAAAAGGCGGAAATGGAACAAATAGGTCAGTATATAATTGATGTTCTTAAACATCCCGATGACCGGGAGCGTCTCACCCGGATCAGGCAGAACGTGGAGAAACTCTGCTCGGGGTTTCCGCTGTTTGCAGCAACCGAATAACTTCCTGAGAGATATTTCAGGCAAAGGCCGGCCGCAAGACGGCGGGTGAATTATTGACAGCGAGAGGGCTAAAAAAATGAGCCGAACCGATGGGCGCCCTTCGTGGGATACTTATTTCATGGACATCGCCTGTCTTGTGGCCAAACGCTCCACCTGCCTCAGACGCTGCGTGGGTGCCATTATAGTAAAGGAGCACCGGATTCTTGCCACGGGCTATAACGGTGCACCGGCAGGAATCCGCCATTGTTCGGAGGTGGGGTGCCTGCGCGAAACAATGAATGTTGAATCCGGCCAGCGCCATGAACTTTGCCGCGGAATACACGCCGAGCAAAACGCCATTATCCAGGCCGCCTACCACGGAGTGCCCATACGGGGCGGAACCCTTTACTGCACCAATCTTCCCTGCGCAATATGCACCAAGATGCTTATAAATGCCGGTATGGCCGAAATATGCTACAAAGAGGGCTATGCTGACGAGCTATCAACGTCTCTGCTCGATGAAGCCGGCATAGGCCTGCGCCAGGGGAAAGGAGGGGGCTGATGAAATGTCCTTTTTGCGGGGAAAATGACAACAAGGTTATTGATTCCCGACTGAGCAAGGAAGGCACCGCCATCCGCAGAAGGCGGGAATGTCTGGGCTGCGAGAGACGGTTTACCACTTATGAAACCGTTGAAGAAGTTCCTTTAATGATCATTAAAAAAGACAAGCGCAGGGAGGTTTTCAACAGGGAAAAGGTGCGGGCCGGGATCAAAAAGGCCTGCGAAAAACGCGAAATAAGCATGAACGCCATTGAATCCTTTATCGAGGAACTCGAAAGAGACCTGCGCGAGGCTGAGGAAAAAGAAATCCCTTCCCGCATGGTGGGAGAAAAAATAATGGCAAAACTCCACGAACTCGACAAGGTGGCATATGTCAGGTTTGCCTCGGTTTACAGGGATTTCAAGGATGTCCACGACTTTGTCACCGAACTTAAAACTCTTCTGGATCAGCGGTAAGCAGCCCCTCCCATGCAGCGCGCAGACACTGATTACATGAAAAACGCCCTAAAACTGGCCGAAACAGGGCGCGGCTGGACCTCTCCCAATCCCATGGTGGGCGCGGTGATCGTAAAAGACGGAGAAATAGTGGGCCGGGGTTGGCACGAAAGACCCGGAGGCCCCCATGCAGAGGTAAACGCGATTGCAGATGCAGCCGGGCGGACACGGGACGCAACAATGTATGTGACCCTTGAACCATGCAATCACCACGGCCGCACTCCTCCGTGCACAAAGGCAATCCTTGATGCCGGGATTAAAAAAGTGGTCTGCGCAATGAGCGATCCGAATCCGGATGTTGCCGGAGACGGAGCCGGATACCTTGCATCCCGGGGTGTAGAGGTTGAAACCGGGGTATGCGAAAATGAGGCAAGACGCTTAAACGAGGCTTTCATCAAGTATGTATCCACCGGCCGGCCGTTTGTGATTTTAAAGTCGGCGGCAACCCTTGACGGGAAAATCGCCACGAAAACAGGGGATTCCAAGTGGGTAACAGGGCCGGTCTCAAGAGGCCATGTACATCTGATGCGTCATTTCTCGGATGCCATCCTTGTGGGCATAAACACTGTACTTGCCGATAACCCGAGCCTTACGGCGCGCCTGGAAGACAAAAAAACAAAAGACCCCGTCAGGATTATTCTCGATACCAGGCTTTCCATTCAGGAAAACGCCCGCGTTCTCACCCAGAAATCTTGCGCCCCGACCATAATAGCGGCCGGCGACAAGGCCGATCCGGCAAAAGAACAACGGCTTGAAAAAACAGGCACCCGTATTCTGCGCCTGCCCGGGGCAGAAAAGGGGGTGGACTTAAAGGCCCTGGCAGAAGAGCTTGGCAAAATGAAAATCACCAGCCTGCTTGTCGAAGGGGGGGGTCATGTCTCCGGGGCTTTTCTTGCAGCCGGACTTGTTGACAAAATCTGTTTTTTCTATGCGCCCAGAATTCTGGGCGGAGACGGGATTTCCATGTGCAGCGGTCCCGGCCCGGAGCATATGGCATCTTCCATTCAGGTCAAGGATATCACTATCAGGCGGTTTGAAGACGATATCCTGATGGAAGGCTATATCTGCTAA
>JBKHFD010000096.1:0-6196 GCA_046540355.1 Desulfobacterales bacterium | reverse complement strand
AACGCCTGAATAAAAACGGGGACTGATTTAAAAGTCGTCCCCGTTTTGCTTTGCGGTTTTGTATTTTTAGCGGGTCAGTATCTTTCCCTTTCCCCTTGTCTTTGACTTTCCCCTTTCCCCTGCTTTATTTTTCCTGCTCCTGCTGGCTTCGCAGTTCCTCGATCACTTTCTGGGCGATCTGGGAGGGGACCTCGTCGTAATGAGAGAACTTCAGGGTAAACATCCCGCGACCGCCTGTCATGGAGCGAAGGTCCGGGGCGTATGTAAGAACCTCTGCATGGGGCACCAGAGCGCGCACCACCTGGTTCTTACCCTTGCTTTCCATGCCAAGAACCCTGCCGCGCCGGCTGTTTAGATCCCCCATAATATCGCCCATGTATTCTTCCGGGGTTACAACCTCGATCTCCATGATGGGTTCGAGCAGCACGGGTTCAGCCTTTTCCATGGCCTTTTTAAAGGCAAGGGAGCCGGCAATTTTAAAGGCCATTTCGGATGAATCAACCGAATGATAGGAGCCGTCATAAACCGTGGCCTTAAAGTCAACGCAGGGAAAACCGGCAAGAGGGCCCTTTTGCGCGGATTCCGCAATTCCCTTGTCAACAGCAGGAATGTATGTCTTGGGAATCACGCCGCCCACGATCTGATCCACGAACTGATAGCCTTCACCGCGTTCCAGGGGCTCGAATTCCACCCAGCAGTCCCCGTACTGGCCATGGCCGCCGGATTGCTTCTTGTGTTTGCCCTGCACACTGACGGTTTTCTTAAAGGTCTCCTTATAAGGCACCTTTGGAATGTTTAATGTTACCTCAACGTTGTACTTTCGCTTAAGCTTTTCCACCGTGGTCTCTATATGCACCTGGCCCTGGCCCGTAAGAAGGGTCTGGCGGGTCTCGTCATTTCGCTCAAGCTTTAAGCCGGGATCTTCTTCTATAAGCTTTGCCAGAGAAGAGTATATCTTGTCCTCATCGCCTTTTGATTTGGGGGCAATTGCGAACGAGACCACTCCGGGAGGAGCTTCTGCGGCCCTGTACTCAATAGGTTTGCCGGGATCGCACAGGGTGTCGCCGGTAACGGTTTCCTTGAGCTTGGCAACCGCAAGAATATCGCCCGGCCCGGCTCCATCCGCGGACTTCTGCTCCTTGCCCCGGAGGTGGAGCAGTTGGTTGTAGCGCTCCTTTGTCTGCTTGTTTGCATTGTAGATTGTGCCGTCAGGACCCAGTTTTCCGGAAAATACCTTGAACAGGTTCAGCCGGCCCGCATACGGGTCTGCCATTGTTTTAAACACCAGCGCGGAAAAAGGGGCGTCAGCAGATGGCTCGCGCTGTTCTTCGTTTTCAGTTCCGGGAACAAATCCTGTTTTGGGCCCTCGGTCCGCGGGAGAAGGCAGGGCGTCTGCCATCAGGCCGGCAGCAAGATCCACACCCATATTCATGGTAGCCGAGCCGCACAGCACCGGCACAAAAACCTTCTCAAGGGTTCCCTTGCGAAGGGCGCGCAATATTTCCTCATCAGAGAGGGTTTCTCCTTCAAGGTATTTTTCGACCAGTTCGTCGTCTGCTTCTGCAATATTTTCAATCAGGGTCTCGCGCTCGTTTTCCACCGTCTCCTGCATGTCGGAAGGAATATCTGCTGCTTTGGCCTTTCCGTCCTCGTAGGTCCAGGCTTTCATGTTTACAAGATCCACGATTCCTGAAAAATCGGCTTCCTGGCCAATGGGAAGCTGAAGAATTATGGGCTTTGGGGAAAATATTTCCACAGCATCGTTAAAAGCCTTGTAAAAATCGGCCCTTTCGCGGTCAACCTTGTTGATAAAAATAATGCGGGGCAGATCGAATTCATCGGCAAACTCCCAGGCCTGCTCTGACTGGACCTTGATTCCGTCCACGGCATCTATTACCAGCATTGCGCCGTCAGCGGCCTGCATACACATGCGGGTGTCTGTGAAAAAATTCTGATCACCCGGCGTATCAATCAGGTTTACCTTGTGGTTTTTCCAGGAAAACTGATGAAACGAGGTTGAAATACTGCTTTTGCGCCTTATTTCCTCGGGCTCGAAATCCAGTGTTGCGTTTCCTTCATCCACGCTTCCGAAGCGCTTTGTGATACCGGCGTTATAGAGCAGTGCTTCTGCCAGGGAGGTCTTTCCGGATCCGCCGTGTCCGATCAGGGCGACGTTTCTGAGGTTTTCTGTCATACGATCCTAACTCCTCTCTATTCTGCTGGATTTACATGCTAACATATCTGTTTTGGCCCCTGTTTCTAACCATTTACCTTTAAAAAATCAACCCTATTTATTTTTTGATGGCACCGTAAAAAGTCTCCAACCTCATTTGCGGTTTTTACAGGAAGGAAGCCCTGCGGTCGGGGTCGGTTTTTTCGCTCCTGACCGTTTTCGGGATTCATCAAATGCCTTCGCTAAAATTTCAAAAACTCGGCCTATCGGCCTCAAACAATTTGAAATTTTTACGCTCCGGCATTTGCTGAATTTTTCCCGAAAACGCTCAATGTCGCTTCAAAAACCAACCCCGACCTTGGACTTCCTTGGAAGTGTTCCCCCCGGGCCGCAGGCCGGGACCGGGCTGTTTATGGCCGGGGAAACACTTCCAAGGAAACGTCAGTTTACTTCCTGCAAAAATACCGCAAAGCGGGATCAATTGCTTTTTACGAATTCATCATTTTTTAATCTGTCTGCCGAATGCCTTATCAATAAGATCCCTTCTTCTTGGCTGGTATGTATTTTCCGCCTTTTCCATGCGCATGACTTTCTGGAGCAATTTTGACATCCTGACCTGCTGCGGCTCGTTGCGGTAAAAAGTATCCCATGCATAAAACAGCATTTGCTGCAGCTTCTCTGCAGACATCTTCGCGGGTTGATAAACCACCTTGTCAGCAGTGTAGTCGTCCCAGTTGTATGAAAAGATCCGGTTTTCAGAATGAAGCTTTTTAAATGCCGGGGTGTGCGGAAAAGGGGTAAGCACAGTGAATTCCGCAAGGTCGAGCTCAATTTCAAGCAGAAAATCCACGAGCCGCTTGATAAAATCCTCTGTATGGCTGTCCAGACCCAGCAGGATGGTTCCCTCCACGGCAATCCCGTGATCATGATAGCGCTTTATGCGCTCGCGAATATAATCAGAGGTGTCAAACACGGCCTGGTAAACATACCATGCCCCGGCCTGCGCTGCCAGATCCAGCACCTTCGGATCATCTTCAATGGGATGGCTGCACCATTTCTTTTTAAGCGGGATCATCTCCGTAAACAGTTCCTTTTCCCATTGTGTGTTCTGGGCAAGGGAATTGTCCACGATAAACAGTCTGTTGTTGTCTATGGCCGCCATTTCGGCAACTGACTTTTCAACAGGGCGGGGCCGGAACCTGCGCCCCCCGAGATAGGACACTGCGCATGGATAGCAATTAAACCTGCACCCGCGGGAAGCATGCACCAGGTCCACCATCTGGATGCCCCTGTAATTATACAGGTCCTTTTTGAGTATGTCCCTGCGCGCAGTGCCGACTGATTCAATGGGCGGGCGGTCGTTTAAGTGGTCATATATCTTTTGCAGCCGGTTGTTTTTGAAATCCGCAAACACTTTTTCCATGCGGCCTTCTGCTTCTCCCAGAAAAACTGAATCCGCATGTTCAGCGGTCTCTTCTGCGTGCAGCATTGTGGCGATTCCGCCGAAAATCACCGGAATTCCCATCTGCCTGTAGGTATCCGCGATTTGCCAGCCCCGCTTGACCTGGCTGGAGAGCATCATTGATATGCCAACGAAATCAGCCGGCCGGCCAAAATCTATCTCCTCCAGATTTTCATCCACGAATTCCACTTCCACGTCGTGCGGCAGGGTGGCGGCAAAAACAACAGGGCCGTGGGGCGGCAGGTGAAACTCGGTCTGGCCGACCAGCTTGGGCCATTTGGGGTAGATAAGTCTGAATTTCATATCAAAGATTACTGATTACAGATTATTGACCACTGACTTCTGATCACTGGCCACTGACCTGGCCGTCGGTTGTTGCAGGTCGATTTTCAGCCACATAGGCGGCAAGTGTCTCAAGAGAGGCAAACACTTCTTCTCCGAGTTCCTTGTTGTCAATAACAACGGAATAATCCTGCTCAAGCATCATAACAAGCTCAAGAATATCAATTGAATCAATGCCCAGGTCTCCGCCCACCAGGGGAGCTTTTTCATCAATGTCTTCCGGGGTTATGTCCTCCAGGTAAAGGGTTTCGATAATTTTTACCTTGAGCTCTTCAATAAGTTGCTGCATGGAAATTGCCCTTGTCAAACCGGTTATTCGATTCTATAGTTAAATTGAAAATTAAAACTTAAATATTGGTTATAATCAAAAATTTTCTATCATCCGGCGCCCCGAAAGTCAATATCCTTATAAGGGTCGGGGCGCCGGTTTTCGCAACATCTGCTTATGCTGAAATATGAATCATGCGTCTTATTCAGTTGAGGATTATGTAGCCCACCGCGGCAGGATGAAACTCCTGGACGAGATTGTGGAGGTGGATGCACAAAAAGCAGTGGCCCGCTCATTGACAACGGATCAATGGCCGCTGGCTGAGCAGGAAGGCATCCTTCCGGTGGTTGTTGTGGAACTTGTGGCCCAAACAGCAGGGATAAACATCCGGTGGGAGGAGTTCCGGGAAGGCGGGGGACCGAAAAAAGAGGGAAGCGGACTTCTCGTGGGAGTAAAAGAGGCCGTCTTTCATGTTGTGCGCATTCCCCTGGATGCAACCATTACCACATGCGCCTCAAAAAAATATGCTTATATGAATTATGCTGTATACCAGGGGTTTTCACAAATCGGGGGACAAATCATAGGCAGGGCAACGATTCAGGTATTGAGAACTGACGAATAAACATTTGGAGGCAACAATCGGAATGAAACAGCAAACAGCCCTTGTGACCGGCGGAGGCCGGGGTATCGGAAGAGCAATTTCACTGGAACTTGCCGCCGCCGGATACCACGTGACCATAAACTATAAATCCGGACAAAACGCAGCAGAGCAGACCCTGGAGATGATTTGCCAAAACGGAGGGCAGGGACAAATAATCGGTTTTGACGTAACCGATGCCGAAGCCGCCGGGCAGGCTGTAAACGATATTGCCGAAGAATTCGACATTGCAGTGCTGGTCAATAACGCGGGAATTACTGCGGACGGCCTGTTTGTAATGATGCCCCAAAAAGACTGGCAGTCTGTAATGGATACTTCCCTGGCAGGATTTTACAACGTTACCAAGCCTGTGTTAAAAAAAATGCTGAGGGTAAAAAGAGGCTCGATTGTTTCCATCTCATCGGTTTCCGGGATCATGGGCAACCGCGGACAGGTGAATTATTCGGCTGCCAAGGCAGGCATAATCGGCGCGACCAGAGCCCTTGCCGCGGAAACAGCCAGAATGGGGATCAGGGTCAATGCCGTGGCCCCGGGCTTGATTGAAACTGAAATGACACAGGATGCTCCTGTGGAGACGATAAAGCAGATGATCCCCATGGCCCGAACGGGCAGGCCTGAAGAAGTTGCAAGGGTGGTGAAGTTTCTTTGCTCCGAGGATGCTTCATACGTAACAGGGCAGGTAATTTCGGTCAACGGCGGCATGAGTTAAGCGATGATGAAAAAGATAAGCAAATCTGCAGAGTACAAGGTTTTTTTAGCAGCACTGCTGGTGCTGGCGATTTTTCTTATAGGCTGGGCTGATGATCCGGAAACTATAAGGGAGAAGGTGGCCTTTGTCGAGTCAATCCGGGCTGATTTTACCCAGGAAAAACACCTGGAAATGATGGACGAGCCCCTGATCTCAAAAGGTGTGCTTTTTTTCCAAACCCCGGCATCGCTTCGCTGGGAATACAAGGAGCCTGTCAAAAGTGTTTTATTGATGCATAATGACGAAATCAGCCGCCATGTTGAAACCGGGGGCGAAATGAAGGCCCAGAAAAGCGGAAACCTGGAGACTATGCGGGTGTTTCTCGAGGACATCTGCATGTGGATGCAGGGCAAATTCGACTCCAACCCGGACTTAAATGCAGAAATCAAGGATCCCGGAACAGTTGTTTTAACGCCGAAAGACACGGCAATGGAAGAGGTGATCGAACGCATTGAACTGAGGCTCTCGGATACTCCGGGGGTAATTGATTCTGTTGCGATACATGAAAGCCCGGATTCCTATACAATCATCCGGTTTAATGACAC
>JBKHFD010000095.1:0-6269 GCA_046540355.1 Desulfobacterales bacterium | reverse complement strand
TATTTAGTATTTCCGGCTGACCACACGGGGTCGCATCCGAACTGCTCCATCCACCATTCCCCGGGATTTCGCTGTCTTTTCACGGCTTCTTCGGAAAAGGAGTACCGGTAATTTGCGCAGTAATCAAGCAGGGTCTGGTAGGCTTCGGTGATTCTGCGCGTCATTTCATGAGCCTTTTCAGCGTCCTGGGTGCACAGATCCGGATGCCATTTTTGCATGAGCCGCCTGTAGTTTGCCTTTATTTCATCCACGGTTGCCGACTCGGGCAATTCCAGGATTTTTCTGGCCGCGGTAATTTTATCGTATTTGCTCATCTTATCCCTTATGAATTATATGGTTTTAAGTTTATAAAAATTTTAACTCATAATAATTACAATGACAATAGTTGCAATACTGCAGCAGAGGGGATTTCGATTGGTTGCGATTTTGCTGCTATATTATTTTAAACATTTTGCAGAACTCTCTTAATGCCTTTTAATGCCGCTGATAAGGAGTGTGTCTGCTTATATGTGTTTTTGGCACGATAAATGCTAAAAATAAAAAAAGCGGAACAGTTTGCCGGGGTTAATTTAATTGACCCGCAGATTGCCCGCAGAATATGAACGGAGGATTTATATGAATAATAAGGGACAAGGCGGGCGGGGGAGACTGCGCGCCGGTCAAAAAAAGGGCGGCCAGGGGCTGGGCCGGAGAGACGGGTATGCAGCGGGGCCTGGAGGCGTTTGTGCCTGTCCGGAATGCGGTTATGAACAGCTCCATGAGCGTGGTATCCCCTGCCCAAATATAAATTGCCCTAAATGCGGCAAAGCAATGGTACGAAAGTAGAGATAATTGAAAGGAGGTGTGTGTATATGCCAGGTGGAGACAGAACAGGGCCTGTTGGAGCTGGCCCCATGACTGGACGCGGAGCCGGATTCTGCGGTGGGTTTGCAGGCCCTGGCTTTGCAAACCCCATTCCGGGAGGTGGTTTCGGGATGGGTTTTGGCCGGGCGCGCGGCCGGGGCCGCGGTTTAAGAGGCCGCTTTTTCGGAGGCGGCTTCGGATGGAGACACCGGTTCTTTGCAGCCGGAGTGCCCGGTCGGGCATATTTCGGGTCATATGCCCCTTATGCCGAACCCGATCCTGAAACCGAAAAGCAGGGCTTAAAGCAGGAGGCCCAGGCCCTGCAGGAAGAACTCGATATGGTTAAAAAGCGCCTGGAAGAGCTGGAATCCGGAAGCGAGTCCTGACCAGCGCCTAAAAACGGAAAAGACGGCCGCATTTTCCATGAAAACGGGAGATGCGGCCTATTTTCATGACTGCCTTTATTCAGACCTGATTCAGGCTTTGTTACGTAATACGGGAATCCCGTTTTTTTGAAGATGATTTTTTAACTCGCCGATGTCTATTATCCCGAAATGGAATACGGATGCAGCCAGCAGTATCGTGGCGCCTGCCTCTGCTGCTTCATGGAAATGGGATAGTTCGCCCGCCCCGCCGGAAGCCACTATCTCGGCTGATACGGCTTGTTTTAAGGCCCGGATCACGGGCAGATCATAACCGGTGCGGGCACCGTCGCCTGCCTTGCTGGTGGGCAGAATCACGGGCACTCCGTATCCGTCCACGCGTTTTGCCCACTGGACGGCATCTGCGCCCGTCGCTGTCCGGCCCCCGTCTACATAGACTTCGTAGCCTGAGGGCATCTCCGGGTTTATGTCCACGTCAATGGCCACGGTAACCTTGTCCGGCCCAAAAGCCTTTACCATTTCCGGAATCAGCTCCGGTTTGCGAAAAGCGGCACTGCTTGTTGAGACCTTGTCCGCGCCAGCTTCCAGTATCAGCTCTGCGGATTTTACATCCGAGATGCCGCCGCCCACCGTGAATGGAACTGTGGACACATCAGCCACTCGTCTTACCACGTCTGTCATTGTGGCCCTGCCCTCCACAGTGGCCGTGATATCGAGCAGCGCCAGCTCGTCCGCGCCCGCGGCGCAATAGGCCCGTGCGCATTCCACGGGATCGCCAGCATCCCTGATATCCACAAAATGCACACCCTTTACAACTCGTCCGTTCTGCATGTCCAGACACGGCATGATTCGAACAGGCTTGTCCATAATCCTTCTTCGCTTTCTCTTTTACGGTATTAATTGGTGTATTCAGCGGACCAGCATAGTAAATGTTTAATACATAGCATATATTACATCACCGATGCAAGAAATGCGCACCTGTGAGGGCGTATTTCCGTCCGGGTCTTCAGATTCATGCTTTTATTGCAGCTGTTATTTTCTGCCCCTGTCTAAAGCCTGCTCCAGGGGGCCTGGTATCTTATCTATTATCTCAATGATCCGGGTTCGGTCTTTGGATGATCAGACTTTGGATCCGGCAAACGTCCATGTTCAACTATGCCAAGCTCTGTCAGGCAACAGCAATATAAATTCCGTTGGCAGAAACACTTCCCTGCAGGGGATTTTCAAATTCGATCACGCGGCCCTCGGCCCTTGCAAATACCCCTGAAAGCATATGGATGAATCCCGCTTGCGGCGGGTCATTGGACCAGAGTGCGAATACGCCGCCGGGCTTTAAAAACGACAAAAGCCGCTGTATCCCGGCGGTGGTGTAAAATTCCCGGTGGCCGTCGTTCAGCACAGAGTCCGGAGAATGGTCGATATCCAGGAGGATCGCATCGAACCTGCGGCCGGCGGCCTCCGGATCAAAGCCGCAGCCGCGGGCGAGTTCAAAAAAATCGGCATGATGTAATATGCAGCGTGGATCGCCGGTCAGCGTTTCACTGGCCGGCAGCAGGTTCCTGTTATGCCAGTCAATTACCGGCGCCAGGGACTCTATAACCACCAGGTGCCTTACCTGCTTGAATTCAAGAGCGGCAGCAGCAGTATAGCCAAGCCCCAAACCGCCCACGGCAACATCCCATTTACCGCCGCCAAGCAGATCCAGTGCGCATCGGGCCAGCGCATCCTCGGCGGCATGAAACAGGCTTGACATCAGGTATGCGTCCCCGAGCTTGACCTCGTAGACGATTTTGCCTTTTAACGACAGGATACTCCGGCGCCGCAGCACCAGTTCTCCCATAGAGGTGTTGCTGTAATCGAGTTCTTCAAACAACGGTGCCAACGGCGGTCCTTTCCATTTGTGATGTAAACCGGGCTGAAATCCGTAAAAATCTTTAGCAAAATAATACCGGCGTGTAAATCTGCCTGGCAGTCTGATAACCGCATAAACAAGAGGTGGCCTCGGTTTAGTAGTTCTAATGATAGAAGGACGGACTTATTTTCCATCCCTGCGCAGAAAGGCTGCAACGTAGTTGAGACTTGCGTAATCGTATTTTCCGTCAAAATATTCATACACCGGCTTAAGATACTGGGTCTGCAAACCGGCGAAGGCTTTTTGGATTTCCGCGAAGGCCTCTTCGGAAACAAGGCGGGTGACATCAATTTCGCCTTTTTCAACCCAGTGGGCGAGATGCCCCTGGATTGTGCGGAGTGTAAGGCCTCGCTCGGCTGCAATATCTTCTGCTGTGAACCCCTGGTTGAAAAGCTGAAGGCTTTGCGTTCTGGTGCCAGGTTTTTTCTTTGAACCGGTCTTCTTTTTTGCACCTGATGTTTTTTCCGCCGGTGCAGAACCGGTCTGCTTTTGAGCCAATCCCGGCAGATCTGCTTTTGTCAGTTCCCTGCCGCGCCCATAGGATTTAATCAGGGCGCAGGCCTTGTAAATTTTCTGCAATTGTGCATAAAACTGCTGTCCCAGTGCTTCGATTTCCCGGATATATTGCTTAAGACCTGTTTTCTGGTTTTTCAGTTCAGCCTGGTGTTTTTCGATACGCTCGCAGAATCCGGTCAGGATCGGTTCAAAATGCCCTCTGGCCGCATCAACCCTCTGGCCGAGATAAACCATGTTGTCATCCGGGGCACACGGCAGTATCCGGTCCAGTTGTTTTAAGAATTTATCTCCCACCTCCCTGACAGGCCTTAAATCAGAATAAAGCGAAAGAGCCCATTGCTGATACTGCTGTTTTTTTGAATGAGAAGCGTCCTTGGTGTAGGTGCGAAGATGGAAATTTACCTCCCGCTCCAGCCCGCTTAAATCAAAAGCATCTCTTACTGTCTCGGCCAGATAGGCAAACGAGGCTTCGCGCAGGTTTTGCTCAAGCGCCTCCCTGTTTCTGTTTTTGCGAACAAATTCCTCCAGGGCGGGCTCCCTGGGCAGTTGCCTGGCATGGAAAGGACTTGTCAGCACAAGTCCGTCCAAAGAAGTAAGCCTGGAAAGTGCCACATAAACCTGGCCTGCGGCAAAGGCCTGTGAGACATCAATTACAGCCTTGTCAAAGGTCAGTCCCTGACTTTTATGAATCGTGATTGCCCAGGCAAGTTTCAGGGGAAACTGAACAAACGTGCCGACCACCTTTTCCCCGATTTGATTTGTTTGCTTGTTTAATGTGTATCTTTTGTTCTCCCAGGTATAGGATTCCACCCACACAGAAGGGCTATTGTCGCCAAAGCCCACTTTTATCCCGTTTTGACTTAACTCTTCGACTTTGCCGATCCTGCCGTTAAAAAAGCGCTGCTCCCCTGTGGGATCATTTTTGATAAACATCACCTGGGCGCCCTTTTTTACCGATAAAACCGGATCAACCGGGTAAGTGCGGGCATCAAAAGTGCCCTTTACCTGCGCATTGAATTGATAGAGCTTTCCGGGAAGCTTTTCCAGTTCGGCCTTATTGATATTGTCAGCCTTGCGGTTGTGGGTGGTAAGATACACATATCCCTCGCCCTGTCCTGCTGTGAACCCTTCTTTACAGCGGCTGTTTAAACATTCGATATCGCTCCCGGTGATTTCACCGCGGCGCAGATTGTTTAGAATCGAGATAAATTTTTCATCGCT
Source organism: Desulfobacterales bacterium (assembly GCA_046540355.1). GTDB lineage: Bacteria > Desulfobacterota > Desulfobacteria > Desulfobacterales > Desulfosalsimonadaceae > Desulfosalsimonas. Next base: position 1,394 of record JBKHFD010000095.1, on the reverse strand, counting down.
CTGCCGGTAAATGTGCTCAAGCTCGATATATACCGGCTGGTTATCTGAGAGGGCCTGTGCTCCGAAAAAAAACATGGTGGAATAAAACTGTTTTAAAACCTGCCATTCCGAATCCTTTACCACCGGCGGCAACTGCTGGAGATCGCCGATAAAAAGCACCTGTACCCCGCCGAATGCGATACCGGGACGCCGCCTGACCATGCGAAGCGTTGCATCAATTGCATCCAGCAGATCGGCCCGCAGCATGCTCACCTCGTCTATGATAAGAAGTTCGAGCTTTCTTAGCATGTTGCGCTTTGTGCTCTGCATTTTAAGACTGCGGCGCAAAGACTGCGAGGTATTGATTTCAAAATCCGCGGGATGTTGACCGGGCGGTATTTCTGCGGGTATAAATGCGCCAAAGGGGAGCTGAAACAGGGAATGAAGGGTCACGCCCTCTGCATTTATGGCCGCAATTCCGGTAGGAGCGGCAACAATGGTATTTTTGTGCGTGCGCCTGCGTATATCGTGCAGAAAAGTGGTTTTGCCAGTGCCGGCCCGGCCCGTTAAAAACACATGGCAGCCCGTGGTGTTTACATATTCCGATGCCAGCCCGGCAGCTTTATCTTTCCTGTTATGCATTTCTGAGTACCGGCACATCCGCCTTGTTTGCGGCTTCAAGCAATTTTTTATCCAGAGTGGCAATCGGGCAATTGTTTCTCATGGCAAGGTCCAGATAGGCGGCGTCGTAACCGGAAAGCTCGCTGCTTCTTCCCAGGGCCAGCAAACCTTTCATCATTTTTTTCTCCTCTTGATGATCCACAACAATCGGCAAAGCCGACAAAAGAGTTAAAAAACGGATGCTGTCGCCTTGTGTGAGCCTTTTTCTGCGCTCTGCCGCCAAAAGTACGTTCACAACTTCCAGCGTCCAGATGGAAGGCACTATTGCGGTATGTTCAGATAAATGATCCAGTGCCGCATCAGCATACGGATTTGCTTCATCTGCAAAGCACCATGCCATTGTCACGGAATTATCAATCACAAATTTCCCGCTCATTTACCGTCTGCCTTCTTCTATCATTTGTCGAACCGAAAGACCGGACAGCTTCTGCTTTTTGCGAAACTCCCGCAATTCCTGAATCACGGATTTCACATCTGCATTCTGTGTGGAATCATAAGGCTGCAGCACAGCCACAGGCACACCATGCCGGGTGATGGTAATACGCTCGCCCTTTGATACCCGTTCAAGCAATCTGGATAAATGTGTTTTGGCCTCATATGCTCCAATGCTTTCCATAACAAATCCTTTTACAAATCTGGTTTATTGCTAGTCTATATTTGCTTTTTTTCATCGTCAATACAAAATCTTCCTGGTATCTGCGGCAAACTTGATGGCACCGTAAAAAGTCCAATAT
>JBKHFD010000094.1:0-6370 GCA_046540355.1 Desulfobacterales bacterium | reverse complement strand
TAATTATAATAAAAATATTGAACAGATTCAAACAATGCGATATCCGCAGAACGGAACAGGAAAAATTTTTTTTAAGAATAAGGTCTTGCCATTTGGCCAAAGGATTCGTAAATAAAAGTGGCCGGAAAATTTGATTTTCATTTTATACGGAGGACTGGTTACATATGGGCGGACTGTTTGGATGCGCCATGAAATCTGACTGCACAATGGATCTTTTTTACGGTACGGATTATCATTCCCACCTGGGTACCAAGCGTGGAGGAATGGCCGTAAAAAACAGCAGGGGCATGGCCAAGGCCATCAAGAATATCGAAAATTCTTATTTCAGAACAAAGTTCGAATCAGAACTGCCCAACCTGGAGGGCAACAGAGGCATCGGGGTGATAAGCGACAATGACTCCCAGCCCTTGATCATAGGCTCGCACCTGGGGACTTTCGGCATTGCAACCGTGGCAAAGATAAACAACCTCTCAGAGCTGGCATCCACGGCATTCGAGCGTGGAATTCACTTCTCAGAGGCCGGGGAGGGGAGAGTTAATCCAACAGAACTCGTTGGGATGCTTGTAAGTCAGGAAGACAGCTTTGTAAACGGAATCAAAGGCGCCCAGGCAGCGATCCAGGGTTCGTGCTCCCTTCTTCTTTTGACGGAAAAAGGGATTTATGCGGCCCGGGACAGGCTGGGGCGCACCCCGCTTGTCCTGGGAAGAAAGGACGGGGGGTATGCGGCCACCTCTGAGACCACGGCCTTTTTCAACCTTGGCTACGAGGCCGTGCATTACCTGGGGCCGGGTGAAATAGTTCTAATAACCCCGGACGGATATGAGACGGTCAGCCCTCCGGGCGAACAGATGCAGGTATGCGCTTTTCTGTGGGTTTACTACGGGTATCCCGCATCAAGCTATGAGGGGATATCAGTGGAATGGGTCAGATACAGGTGCGGCCGGGCCCTTGCCCTGGCAGACGATACCCCGGTTGATGCTGTTTCGGGAATACCGGATTCCGGCACGGGCCATGCCGTGGGATATGCAAATGAAAAGCAGATTCCCTATATGCGTCCCTTTGTAAAGTACACGCCCACCTGGCCCAGGAGCTTTATGCCGCAAAACCAGCAGGATCGCGATCTTGTGGCAAGGATGAAACTGATTCCCGTACCCGCGCTTATAAAGGGAAAGCGCCTGATGTTCTGCGATGATTCCATTGTAAGGGGCACGCAGTTAAAAGACAATGTCCGTACCCTTTATGATGCCGGTGCAAAAGAAGTGCACATGAGGATCGCCTGTCCTCCCCTTGTATACCCGTGCCTGTTTTTAAATTTTTCCACTTCCAGATCAACCCTGGATCTTGCCGGCCGAAAGGCCATATATGATCTGGAGGGGATTGATCAGGAGGAGATTATTCACGGATATGCGGATCCGGACCGGGAAAAGACATGGGAAATGGTGGAAAAAATCAGGGAGAAGCTGGGCCTGAGCAGCCTGAAATACCAGCGTTTGGAGGACATGATTGCGGCCATAGGCCTACCCAGGGAAAAGCTTTGTACACACTGCTGGGACGGAAGCAGTTATTATTAAAAGAAACATATCAAGGAGTAAATATGCCCAGGCGGACAGATATCAGTAAGGTCATGATCATTGGCTCGGGGCCCATTATTATCGGTCAGGCCTGCGAGTTTGACTATTCAGGCACCCAGGCGTGCAAGGCACTGCGTTCACTCGGATACGAGATAGTGCTGGTGAATTCAAATCCAGCCACCATAATGACCGATCCGGAGATGGCTGATGTTACATATATTGAGCCTTTAAATCCCGAGACTCTGGCCCGCGTAATCGAAAAAGAGCGCCCTGATGCTCTTTTGCCCAATCTTGGAGGCCAGTCTGCTTTAAACCTGTCATCAGAGCTTGCTGTCTCAGGAGTCCTGGATAAATACGGGGTCAAGGTCATAGGGGTTAACATAGAGGCCATAAAAAGGGGTGAGGACCGTACGGCGTTCAAGGAAACCATGGATCGGCTGGGATTAGAAATGCCTGAGAGCCGGGCGGTTGAAAGCGTGGAAGATGCCGAAGTCGTGGCTGCGGAGCTGGGCTATCCAGTAGTTATCAGGCCGGCCTATACCATGGGAGGCACTGGCGGAGGGCTGGTCTACAATGTCGAGGAACTTCGAACCGTTGCAGCCCGGGGGTTGGCTGCCAGCTACATAAACCAGGTGCTGGTTGAGGAATCTGTTCTGGGCTGGGAGGAACTGGAGCTCGAAGTTGTCAGGGATTCAAAAAATCAGTTAGTAACGGTATGCTTCATAGAAAACGTGGATCCCATGGGGGTGCATACCGGAGATTCCTTTTGCACCGCTCCCATGCTCACTATTTCCCGGGAGCTGCAGGAAAAGCTTCAGAAGTACTCCTATGACATAGTTGAGGCCATAGAGGTAATCGGTGGTACCAATATTCAATTCGCGCATAACCGCGATACCGGCAGAGTGGTGGTCATTGAGATCAATCCGCGCACTTCCCGGTCATCTGCACTGGCCTCCAAGGCCACGGGTTTTCCGATTGCATTTGTCTCAGCGCTTCTGGCCGGTGGGCTGACCCTGGACGAGCTCCCCTATTGGCGCGGGGGTACCCTTGAGCAGTATACACCTTCGGACGATTATGTAGTGGTGAAATTTGCAAGATGGGGTTTTGAAAAGTTCCCCGGCATTGAGGACAAGCTCGGTACCCAGATGCGGGCCGTGGGCGAGGTGATGAGCATAGGCAAAAACTACAAGGAAGCCCTGCAGAAGGCCATCCGATCTCTTGAAACAAACCGTTACGGGCTGGGGTTTGCCAGGGATTTTAATGAAAAAACCATGGATGAGCTTTTAGAGATGCTTGCCACACCCACCAGCGAACGGCAGTTTGTCATGTACGAGGCATTGCGAAAGGGGGCAGAAGCAGGTCGTATTTCGGAAATAACCGGTATTACCCCCTGGTTTGTCGGACAGATGAAGGAGTTGGTTGATCTGGAAGAAGAGATCCTGAAATACAAGGGCGGGCTTCCTTCAGATAACCTGCTGGTAAGGGCCAAAAAGGACGGGTTTGCAGACCGTTACCTGGCAAGACTTCTCGGTATAGATGAGCTGGAGGTTCGCAAAAGGAGAAAGGCTCTGGGCTTGATCCAGGGATGGAATGCCGTTCCGGTCTCCGGGGTCAGGGACGCGGCTTATTATTATTCTTCATATAATACAGAAGATACGGTGGAAGTCAGCGGCCGCAGAAAGATAATGGTGCTCGGAGGAGGGCCAAACCGTATAGGCCAGGGCATTGAGTTTGATTATTGCTGCGTTCATGCTGCATTTGCAATACGGGAGGCGGGCTATGAATCCATAATGGTAAACTGCAATCCGGAAACTGTTTCAACAGATTATGATACCTCGGAGAAGCTGTATTTTGAGCCGCTTACAGCCGAAGACGTACTGGCCATTTATGAAAAGGAGCAGCCTGAGGGCGTGATAGTTCAATTCGGGGGGCAGACGCCCTTAAACATCGCCAATCAGCTTGAAGCAGCGGGCGTAAAAATCTTTGGAACCTCACCTGACGCCATAGACCTGGCCGAAGACAGGGACCGGTTTCATCAGATTATAAGCAAGCTCGGCATTCCGCAGCCTGATTCGGGTATGGCCCGCTCATTTGACGAGGCCCTGAAAATTGCGGCAAACATAGGTTACCCCCTTATGGTAAGGCCCTCTTACGTTCTGGGCGGCCGGGCCATGGAAATCGTTATGGACGAGCAGATGTTGCAGCAGTACCTGGCAGCGGCTGTAGAGGTTTCCGAAGAGCGTCCGGTCCTGATAGACAAGTTCCTGGAATCAGCCATAGAGGTTGAAGCAGATGCCATAGCAGACGGGACAGATGCGTTTGTTCCGGCTGTCATGGAGCACATAGAGTTTGCAGGCGTACATTCCGGAGATTCGGCCTGTGTAATTCCGCCTGTGAGCATACCCCCCAGGCACATGGAAACGATTATCGATTATACCCGCAAGCTTGCCGTGGAATTCGGCGTGGTGGGCCTTATGAACATCCAGTATGCAATCGCCGATGACATGGTCTATATACTGGAGGCAAATCCGCGGGCATCCAGGACCGTACCCCTGGTTTCCAAGGTTTGCGGATTTGCAATGGCCCGGATTGCAACCCGGATTATGCTGGGCGGCGGATTGGAGGATTTCGGTCTGCGCAGCCCCGTGGTGGGCCATTACGGGGTAAAGGAGGCAGTGTTTCCTTTTAACATGTTCCCGGAGGTCGACCCCTTGCTCGGCCCGGAGATGCGCTCTACGGGGGAGGTTCTCGGTCTTGCCGATTCTTTCGGCATGGCGTTTTTCAAGGCCCAGGAGGCAACCCAGTCGCCGCTTCCCGTCGAGGGAAGCGTGCTTATCACTGTGGCGGATCAGGACAAGAACAGCGTGGTGGAGGCTGCCAGTCTTTTTGCTGATCTTGGATTTACAATATATGCCACAAAAGGCACCAGGGAATTTCTTGAAAAGCGTAGCATTAAGGCCGGGGTTTTAAGAAAGCTGGGCCACGGAAGACCCGACATAGTGGATGCCATAAAAAACCGCGAAGTTCAGCTTGTGATCAATACTCCGGTTGGCAGGGCCAGCCAGGAGGATGATTCATATATCCGTAAAACCGCCATAAGATTCAAGATTCCCTATATTACCACAACTGCCGCGGCTGTTGCCGCGGCCAAGGGAATTGCCGCAAGAAGAGGGGGGGAGCCTGCAACCAAGTCTGTTCAGCAATATCACAGCGAAATAAGGTAGGCGGAGGTATTACTGGGCGGTGGCTTCTTCGGCCGGGGAGTCCCAGTCCTGGATGTATTTTTTGACTGTTCGCCGGTCAAGGCCGGTTCTCCTGGCAACCTCCTCAAATGTTTGGTGGCGCTGATACAGCAGGTAGCAGTAGCCCGAGAGAAGCGAGGCTGCATCGATGTTTCCGCGCTCGATGCCGGTGACCAGCCTGCGGTCCAATTGGCCGGAATCAAACGCGGATTCCGTACTGTATGTGCCCTTGAGCAATATTCTGCGTACAAACTGTTCAAGTTCGCGCACATTGCCCGGCCATGGATAATCACTGCCCAGTTCCCGGTCAACCGCGTTTTTAACCATCTCCGCAAGTTCCTGGGAATGTTTTCCTACAAGGCGCTTTATGGTGGATTTAAGAAGCATGTCGAGTTCCCGGGGGTTTTCCTGGACCCTTAGCCTGAGCGGAGGAACTGTTATAATGTCTGAGCAGAGGCGGTAATAGAAGTCGTCGCGGAATATTTTTCTGTTCTTTATATCTTCTATTGGTCTGTTGGTGGCGGCTATAACCCGGCCCTTGAAGCGGCTGCGTTTTTGGGAGCCAACCGGCGTGAAAACCCTTTCCTGGAGGACCTGGAGCAGCTTGATCTGTATGGGTTCGGATACTTCCCCGATTTCATCGAGCAAAATGGCCCCGTGGGGACTGCAGGTTTCAAAAACGCCCTGGTAATCCTCCACTGCGCCCGTGAAAGCGCCTTTTTTGTGGCCAAAAAGTGCTGATTCTATCAGGGTTTCAGGGAACTGGGAAAGGTTTAAAGATACAAAGGAGCGGGTAAAGCTTTCGGCAAAGCTTTTCCATCGCTTGTTCATCGGGATGTAGCCGGATCTGCCTATGGCAAGAGCCGCTGTTCCCTTGCCCGTTCCTGTCTCTCCGAGCAGCAGTGTGGAGAAATCTTCCATTCTGTCGCGCAGATATCGGTCGTAGAGCTCCAGGTTGTGCGTGAAAATGTTTTTCCAAAGGTTTAAGCGCAGATTTTTCATGCTCGGACTGGTACCGAGCAGTCCCCGGTCTATAAAGTAGAAAGCCCGCCTTATCTGGTAGGCAAGGGCAAAGTAATGTCTGAATTCCTCTTCGCCGAAGCCGCGCTCCTCCATTGCCGCGTGCACATCGCTGTAAAAAGGTATCCTTACGGGCGTGTCGCCCGCAGCCAGTTGGCTTTGGATAAGCTGGTCATAATGGTCCTTGAACCTGTAGAACAGTTCATAGAGAAAGACATTTCGCATAAGTTCCCTGTCTTCCCCCTTGAACGCGTTCAGATGAGCTTGTTCCTTTTCTTGAAGTTTTTCAATGCGTTTTTGGAGTTCGTATACAACTTTCTTTAAGCGCTTGCCCCTGGAAGCTCCGGGTGAAACCCCGCTGATTTCAAGCTCAAGCTCTTTGTGCTCGTCGCTGAAGGGATTCACCGAGCCGGCGCGGGCGATTTTTTGGAAAAAGCTGCGGTCTGAAGAGTTCATAAGTTAATTATGCAGTTTGTTTTTTTTGTGATGCAAGAGATTATTTGAATTGATATCCTTATTTGGTGTTTATGTCAAACT
>JBKHFD010000093.1:0-6564 GCA_046540355.1 Desulfobacterales bacterium | reverse complement strand
ATACGGCTACTCACATACAGTATCGCCAAGTTTGACGGCTTCGTAAAAAGTCCAATATCGGCGTTGCGCTTCATCCCTCGGATTTTCACGTACGATAAGTACGCTGCATTCCTCAGGATTTTGCGCGCCTTGATCTTAAACTTTTTACTTTGCCGTCGAAAATCGACTTTTTACGAGTCCATCAAGTTTGAGGCTTAGAAGAATAGCGGATTCAAGGTGTAAGAGCCCGAAAGGCCTGGAATAAGGACATCCGGAAATCAGCCGGCAACTTACCCTGAAATCCTGATTTGGCTATACGGTCAAAATTCAGTCCCGGCGTGATTAAGTGGTTTGGAAAGCCGTGCCAGCACTTTTGAACGAAACCACTCCTTTTGTGGATTTTATAATTTTTCAAAAAAGCACCCTTCGGCTATGCCCGGGCGGTAATGCCCTGTCATATAACTTGGGTTCCCAGAGTTGATAACGACAATTTTAATTTCTCTTGAGTTATACCGAAATATAAGCTATTTATGAGATATTGAAACAATATTTATGCACTCGTAAAAAGTCTTGATCTGACGGCTTTGTAAAAAGTTCAAGATCAAGGCTTGCGCGATTCCGAAGAATGCAGCGTACTTAGCGTACGTGAAATTATGAGGAATCGCGCGTAACGCAGATATTGGACTTCCAAGGAAACCCAAGGTCGGGGTCGGTTTTTGAAGCGACATTGAGCGCTTGCGGTCAGGAGCGAAAAAACTGACCCCGACCGCAGGGTTTCCTTCCTGCAAAAATACCGCCGCGGCGGTGTAAATTGCTTTTTACGAAGCCGTCAATATTAATCAAATCAAAAATATGTACTTTATGCATATACACCTTCTATGCTTTCCGTAAATTTATTTCTATGGGTATCCTTCCAAAAATTAAAATCACAAGATGCAATTTTTTCTGGGCAGCATTTTTAATAACCACTCTCGTGCTCACGTTCGCGATTTCTGTCAAAGCGCAGACAAAAGATAACTCTGAAAATCAACCTGTTATAATCTCGGCTGCTGAAATTGATTACCCCCCGTTCTCCTTTGTCGATGAAGGCGGAAGGGCTGCAGGCTTCTCTGTAGAATTGATGCGCGAAGCCCTGTCTGCAATGGGCCGTGATGTCACCTTTCGTACCGGTCCGTGGTCTGAGGTAAGAGGTTGGCTGGAAAAGGGGGAAGTTCAGGCTTTGCCGCTGGCGGGCCGAACACCGGAGCGGGAATCTGTTTTCGACTTTACTTTTCCTTACATGTCTTTGCACGGCGCCATTGTTGTAAGAAAATCAGTCACCGATATCCAAGATCTCAAAGATCTCAAGGGGCGCCGGGTGGCGGTGATGGAAGGCGACAATGCAGAGGAGTTTCTGCGCCGCCAGAATTTCAGGATAAATCTCCAGACCACGTCCACTTTCGAGGATGCCCTCAATGAACTCTCAGAAGGGCGGCATGACGCTGTAGTCATTCAGAGGCTTGTGGCCCTGCGGCTTATCAAGAAACTTGGACTCGGCAACCTGGAGGTTTTAAACAAACCCCTCGAGGGCTTCCGCCAGGATTTCTGCTTTGCTGTCAAGGAAGGCGACAAAGACACCCTGGCACTTTTAAATGAAGGTCTTTCACTGGTTATGGCCGATGGCACTTATCGCCACCTGCATGCCAAATGGTTTGCCGCATTGCAGTTGCCCGTAAATCAGCAGATAGTAGTAGGGGGTGATCATAATTATCCTCCATTTGAGTACCTGGATGAAAACGGGAATCCGGCAGGCTTTAATGTGGCGATCACCAGGGCCATAGCCCGGGAGCTCGGCCTTGACATCGAGATACGCCTGGGCCCCTGGTCGCAGATCAGGAAGGAACTGGCCGAGGGCAGAGTAGACGTTATACAGGGCATGCTTTATTCTCCCGAACGTGATCAGACCTTTGATTTCACCCAGCCATACACTGTCAATCATTATATCAGTGTTGTGCGTAAAGGAGACGGCCCGCCGCCCGATAGTGTCGAGATGCTAAAGGACCGCAAGATCGTGGTGCAGCAGGGCGACATTATGCATGATTTCGCCCTGAAAAACGGCCTTGAAGACCGGATTTCAGTGGTTGATTCCCAGGAAGATGCCTTGCGGCAATTGGCGGAGGGCAAACATGACTGCGCCCTTGTTGCCCGTCTTACTGCTTTATACTGGATTGAGGAAAAGGGATGGGACAATCTGGCCATTGCCAGGCATCCTCTTGTTTCTCCGGGATATGGTTTCGCCTTTCCGCACAATCAAAAGGCCCTTTTAGCCCAGTTCGGCGAGGGGCTGAAACTTCTGGAAAAATCCGGAGAGCTTCAGCAGATTCGCGAGAAATGGCTGGGAGTATACAAGGATTTGCCGCCAACTTTCTCCGAGGTGCTAAAATATACGGCTGTGATAGTTGTCCCTCTTCTGCTGCTTCTCTCGGCTTTTTTCCTGTGGTCCCGGTCGCTGCGGAAACAAGTGGCCAGCCGCACAAGAGAGCTCGAAAAAAGTGAAAATCAATACCGCTTACTTGCTGACAACACTCTTGACGTGATCTGGACCATGACTCCGGACACGACTTTTACCTATGTCAATCCCGCAATTAAACAACTGACAGGGCACACGCCGGAAGAATGGATCGGAAGCCAATTGTCCGATCACTGTGACGAAGCCGAATTTAAAAGGCTGGCCGGGATAATTGACCGGGAGATTGACAAGGGGCAGGAGCATAAAAGTGTTGTCTTTGAGGCCGAAATACTGCACAGGGACGGCACACGGATTCACGTTGAAATTCACGGCAGGATTATTTTTAATGAAAAACTTGAGCCTGTCCTTCTCCAGGGGGTTACACGCGATATCACTCAGCGTAAGCGAGCCGAGTCAGAACTCAAGGAAAGCGAAAAACGGTTTCGGTTTCTTGTTGAAAGTGCTCCTGAGGCGATTTTTATCCAGACAGAAGGTTTTTTTGCATATTTAAATCCGGCGGCCGTCCATCTTTTCGGCGCAGATTCACCGCAGGATCTTCTCGGCAAACCGGTAATGGACCGGTTTCATCCCGATTACCATGAGGTGGTCAGGCAGCGTATCAGAATGTTGAATCAGGAGAAAAAACCCGTGCAAAATCTTGAGGAGATATATCTGCAAATGGACGGCACACCCGTGGATGTGGAAGTATCGGCGGTCCCATTTAATTACAGGGGAAAAGACGGCGCACTGGTGTTTGTGCGCGATATCACAGAGCAGAAACGGGCGGACCAAAAGCAGAAAGAGCTGGAAAAACAGCTTCAGATGTCTCAGAAACTGGAATCTGTCGGTCGCCTGGCCGGCGGTGTGGCACATGACTTTAACAATTTACTCTCCATTATTCTCGGCTACGGGGAAATACTGCTTGAAAATACGAAAAAGAAGGACGCAAATTACGAACCCTTGACACAAATCTGCGATGCCGGGGAAAGGGCCAGGAATCTGACCCGCCAGCTTTTGGCCTTTGGCCGCAAACAGGTTCTTGAAATGCAGAGAGTGGATGTAAATGAAATAATATCAGGGTTCAGTAAACTTCTTGGCAGAGTTATAGGAGAAGATGTAGAGTTAGAGCTTCACCTGGCATCAGATCCTCTCTATATCCTGGTCGATACTTCCCAGGTTGAACAGGTTTTAATGAATCTGACGGTCAATGCCCGGGATGCAATGCCGGAAGGCGGGACCCTTTCAATTGAAACCGCCGCCGTGGAGCTGGATGAGACCTATGCATCTGAAAAACCGGGCGTTACTGCGGGGATGTATGCAATGATTGCCGTGAGTGACACCGGCATCGGAATGGATCAAAAAACACGTGACTCGGTATTTGAACCCTTTTTCACAACAAAACAGGAGGATAAGGGTACAGGACTGGGTCTTTCAACCTGTTACGGAATAGTCAAGCAGCACAGGGGCAATATATGGGTATACACCGAACCCGGAGCGGGTACTACGTTTAAAATCTATTTTCCCCTGACGGCAAAAATGAATGAAAGAGAAGAGAAATCCCCGGCAAAAAAAGATACAAATCTTCTTACCGGCACCGAAACAATCCTTGTTGTCGAAGATGACGATTCAGTCAGGCAGCTTACCTGCACGGTTTTAAAACAGCACGGATACAATGTGATCGAATCCGAAGATGTCTATAATGCAATTGAGCTATCAAAAAATTATGAGGCATCAATACATTTAATGATAGTGGATGTTATTATGCCGGGCATGAAGGGCCCTGAAGTCTATAGAACTGTTGCCGCGCATCATCCGGGGATAAAGGTCCTTTATATGTCCGGTTATACTGACAATGTCATTGCCCATCATGGCATACTTGAAGATGGTGTCCAATTTATTCAGAAACCTTTTTCCGTCAAGGCATTAGCCGCAAAAATTCGTGAGGTGCTGGATCAATAGAAGAAATTAAAAACCACCTAAACTGAATTTAGGAAGCAACAACATGAAACAAAGAGGAGGTTTTGAATCAAACAATGCCGGGACTTTTTATCGGAACCAGCGGCTGGAACTACAAGGCGTGGAAGGATGATTTTTATGCGGGAGTTAAGCAGAAAGAATGGCTTGAACACTATACGCGCCATTTTAACGCCGTGGAGGTCAACGCCACCTTTTACAGGCTGCTCAGGGAAAACGTCTTAGAGAGCTGGAAAAACCGTACACCTGACCATTTTTTCTTTGCCGTCAAGGGAAGCAGGTATACCACGCATACAAGACGACTGAAGGATCCCTTTGACCCGGTACGGAAACAAAAAGACAATGTTTCGCCCATGCAGCATAAAATTTCAGCAGTACTCTGGCAGATGCCCGCATCGTTTTCCATGGACCTGCAAAGGCTCAGTGATTTTGCCGGGGCCCTGTGCGAATGGCCTGAATCGAGACATGCTGTGGAATTCAGGCATCCTTCCTGGTTTAAAACCGAAGTGGCTTCCCTTTTGGAGGAATATTCTATAGCTGTATGTATTTCAGATGCCGCAGACTGGCCCCGCTGGGACGCTGTCTGCACGGATCTCGTCTACGTACGCCTTCACGGCGGCACCGAGACCTACCGCTCCGCCTACAGCGACGAAGAACTCTCCGAATGGGCCGAAAGAGCCAAAGCCTGGCTCGATGAAGGCAGAAGCGTGCACGTATATTTCGACAATACAGACTCCCTTGCCGCTCCGGCAAACGCCCTGCGGCTAAAAGAAATCCTCGATGAGATGACCTAAGCCGAAACCAGCAGCAACGAATCAATAAGTCAAACCATCGCGCAGCCCCCTATGCCAGTTTTTTTCCGGCCCCCTGGCCGAAGGCAAGCGCGTAAATCCCTTCGATCTGAATTATAACAGCGCCCTTGGATTTTGAAAGGGCTCCCGCCCTGATTCCCAGTTCCTCAACCCATTTAACTGTCTCTTCATAGCGTTTACCCGAGGTCTCAACTGTTGCAACCCCTTTTAACTGGTATCCTTCGCCGTGCTCCCAGAAGGAAACAGCCACTTTGGAATTTGCTTTCATGTTGGCAAGGGTTTTGTTTAAAAACTGGTCTGATATAAGAATGGTTTCATCATCAAGAATCTTTTTTGTTCCCACGGGAACCGCGTTAGGGGTTCCGTCAGGTGCCGCTGTTGCAAGTATAACTATTGGGAGCCTGTCAAACATATCCTTCATCCGATCTGTCATCTGCGCCATGACGCCTGCCTCCTTTTGCACGGTAAAATTTTAGGCTGAACCGATCATATAAAAATATTACAGACCGCCGAGAAAATCCATGAGCACTGAGTTAAAGGATTCGGCCGCCTCGATGTTGGAAAGGTGAAAAGCTCCGGGCAGCACCTCAAGCCTTGAGCCGCTTATATGTTTTTGAATCTGCCTGGAGGCCTCCACAGGTGTTCCGGGATCGTTTTCCCCCACCACTATCAGCACCGGAAGGGAGAGCCGCGGCAGGCGGTCCTTTACGTTAAACACGCTTATTGCCCGGGAGCATCCTGTAAACCCGTTTACAGGGGTGTTGACTATAATGTTTCGTATTTTCTGCGTAATTTCCGGATATTTCTTATGGAATTCGGGGCTCAGCCATCGTTCCAGGGTACCGTCGGCAAGAAATTCCATGCCGTATTGCTTTGCAGCGCTGATGCGTTCTTCCCAGAGAGAAAGCGAATCTTCGGGGATCTGACATGCGGTATCGCAAAGGATCAGACTTGAGACCCTGTCGGGATGTGAAATCGCCAGGGTCTGACCTATCATGCCGCCCAGGGAAATACCCATGAAATGCGCTTTATCAATCCCGAGCTCGTCCATGATTGCAAGCGCGTCATCTGCGAGCATTTCCATGGTATAGGCGCCTTCAGGTGCCGAGCTGCCGCCGTGGCCCCTGACGTCGTATCTCAGAACCCGGTATCGCTCCTTTAGCATGTCCATCTGGGAGTCCCATATATTGATGTTTCCCGCCAGACAATGGCTGCACATCACCACCGGGGCGTTCTCCCTGCCTGAAAATTCATAATTGACACTGATATCATTTACATTTAACTGCATAAGTCCTCCCGAAACCTGTTTGC
>JBKHFD010000092.1:0-6705 GCA_046540355.1 Desulfobacterales bacterium | reverse complement strand
TGCACTTGATAAAGTGTGATTTTTTTGCTTTATGCACGCGGGCCGGAAACACACGAAGTATTCGCCGAGACTGGGCCCGGTCTCCCGGTCGCCCCGGGGGACAACCCCATCGATAAGCCCGGCGATATCGATGTCGCTGTCGAGCTGGCGGGCCAGCCAGAGGGCGCCGAACTCCTCGACTTTAAGGTTTTGAATTTGTTCTTCCTGTCCGGCAGCAAGCGCTGCAACCCGTTCAGGGGAGCCCACGTAGGTTTGGGAGATAACCTTGGGCTTGCCGTTGACCCTGGCGATTTCCCGGACGTAGAGGTAGGGTCTTCCCTTTTTCTTTTTAATGTGGAAGTGTGCCATGCTTCCACCATATATTGTAGGGTCTTACTTGTCAAGTAAAAAATGCACGAAAAGTTGAAAAAATGTGATTTTTTGGATATGGTTATGATGAATCAGGAGGGGTCTTACGGGCATGAAATCTGAAAATTCCCGTCACTCGTGGACTTTGGAGCTTTAGCAAAGTTCATCTCTGAAACTCCTGTCGAACAGTTTGAGATTGGCCAGAAATATACCGGGTCTCCCTTGAATTATTTCATCTCAAACAAAGGCTTCTTGCTATGCCCGGCAATATTCCAGGGCCTTTCGGAGAGTGTACCTTGAATCCACCATTCCTCAAAACTGCTTAGACCGGAATACTGGCGCGGAATAGCCGTAAGGTGCACTGAAGACCCCACATGAAGTTGCCCTTGACAAGTCACAATTGCCATTGCAATCCCGAAGAGGAATGCTTGGTTAGAATCGATACCCCAGCTCGAACCACGCCCGAGGGCTACGACTTTTGCTGTCAGATCGCGGGTCACCCCCATTGCTCTTCCAGGCTGCCGCTACCTCGGCGTGCCAGCCATCAAGCAGCCAGCGCAGCCCCAGGCCGCCGGTTTTCCCGTTTGCTTTTCCAAAACTGTCGAGGGGAAACCGCCTCCGCCGCAGTAATCCCCCGCCGCCCGAAAGCTGGCGGGGTGCAATCCGTTTATCAATCAAACGCCATATCCGTCTTCCAGACTTCCCATACCTTTCCCACAAGCTCGGGCGATGGTTTCAGCGTAGTCTTCCCGGGTTTCCACCCTGAAGGCGTCGCTTCGGTCTCTTCTGTGTTCCGGACGTGCTGGAAGGCCTGTATCTGACGCAGCGACTCAGAAACGTTCCGCCCTACAGGCGGCGTCAAAACCTCATACCCCTGGATGATGCCGTCTGGATCGATGATGAACCGGCCACGCGTGTCCACACCCGCGTCCGCGTCATAAACCCCGTAGATCGTCCCCACCTTGCCCCCCGCGTCTGAGAGCATCGGAAAGGGGACGCCCCCCTGGACCATCTTTGAAAGCTCGTGGTCGTCCCACATCTTGTGAACAAAGATGCTGTCTGTGCTCATGGAAAGGACTTGTACGCCGAGTTTTTCAAACTCCGCATGCTTTTCAGCAACTGCTGAAATTTCCGTAGCTCAGACAAAGGTGAAATCACCCGGGTAGAAGCAGAGCACCACCCATTTCCCCAGGTACTCAGAAAGCCTCACATTGACGAAATTGCTGTTCAGATATGCCGGGGCCTCGAAATCCAGCGCTTTTCTTCCCACCATGACCATAGATTTCTTCTCCGTTTCAGGTTTTTGGGTGCCTTCCGCTTCAGACGCTTTTTTTGGCGCGCTGGCCGGCCCGCTGGTCGGCCGCTTGCAACCCGGTTTGAATGCTTCTGGCATGATCAATCCTCCTTTTTTTTGGGGTGTGAATTTGACGGCTGCAATCCGCAGCCTAATTGGTCCCATTTTCTTAGCTCTGCCTGATTTTCTGGGCAAAAGCTGCGGATTTTAAAACAATTTTATCGAAAACCTTGTTATTAAAGCCGACGCTTCAACAATGATTTTCGCCCCATTTCCTTTCTCCTTCATATCCAAGGCGTTTAACAGCACATGGATAAAGCACACATGCAATCCAATCTTGCCACTGGGAGCGATATAGGACTTACTGCAATCGATCCAGCTACTTTGGTTGTTGGGACACAGTCTGCATGTGGAAATCCGGCCTCATGCAGGGATTTCTTGTGCGGGTACATTCGCATTGTCTTTTATGGATTCCCTCTTGTCATGGTGCCTCCGCAACTGGGGCATTTTTTTCATAACAGGGTTTACCCCGCTCATGCTCCACTTTTTGACCGCACTTGGGGCAAACGCAGTAACCGCTTGTATTCATCCCGCCTCCACGACCCCGGCCTGGACCAGAGCCTTTTTCTCTGCCTCCCGATTTTCCTTGCCCTGGCATTTAAACCTCCTTGTTTTTTAATCCATAAAAACCGTTATTATGAGCATAATCCCGAAAGTGGGAGGAGGCAAGAAAAACTTAGGAATGGCAATATGCACAAACCCGTAATTCGCATTACTGACAGGATTAGCCGCTAAGGTGCAATCTGACTGGTGGCCTGGGCAGCATTGTAAACCCGAGTAATCAGACTGAGGGATTTACAAAGTCAAAATGCAAACAAATGGACGCAGCCGAATCTCCTGCCCGTGCCGGGAAAGCAGCCCTGCTCTCTTTGTTGATCTTCGCGCTAAGGTTGAAAATACCCGAGCCGCCGTATTTCATTACCCAGGTAGTTCTCAAAAACCCCGATTTGGAGATCTGAGAGCTGTCTTATATAACGGCTCACCGATAATGCCTTCACAGTGGAGCTGCTGCGGATTTTATAGTCACCACCGTTTAGCATTTTAAATTGACTGAAAGGAAGGAGGCGCTCATAGGGGAGTCCCAGATAATCAAACAGTGCCGCTCAGGGTTTCATCCGGATGAAGCACAAGGTCTTCATAGCGCAGCAAATGCCAGCGCTCAGGTGCGTCAAAAAAGTGCCTGTAAATTTTTTTCCAGCGTTTGAGCAGGCCGGTGTCGATACCCGCTTCTGTGAGCCCCCTGGGCCATAACAGGTAAGCATAACCGGATTCCAGGCATGACAAATAGCTGTCGCGCGGATCGCGGGCAAGCCACAAATATTTGTCAAAATGCCGGTAAATTCCTACCTGTTGTTTCAGGTAGATGATATCCATGGGCTTGATGCATAAATGCCTGTGCCCTGTATCCCCTCCGAGCATGAGCCTTGCCAGCACTGCAAATGAAGACAGGTCGCTGTATGCACACAACTTCGAATGCTGTCCAAGGATATGCTGCAGCAGTGTGCTGCCGCTTCTCATCGCGTAGCCGATAAGGATTTTCATAATACCTGCTTTCATTCTTTCGGGGTCAGCAGGCCGCTGACACCAGGTCTTCAACGTAGGTTTTGGGATCAACGAACCCTGAAGGGTTTTTAAAAAGATCCCAGCTTTTCAGGAAGTTTTCCTCAAATGACCTGCTTTCCATGTACTTTCGCGCAGCCTTTTTCATCCTGTTGGCCTCGGCGGTGTTCTGATATAATCTGTCGATGACTTCGGCAATGGCATCCGCGTCAAAAGATCGCACCACAAATCCGGTCTCCCCCGGAATCAGATTTTCCTGAGGACCTCCCTGATCGGATACAACAACCGGCAGGCCCGATGCCTGGGCCTCCAGGACCACATTGCCGAAGGTGTCCGTGGTGGAAGGAAATACAAATATATCGCTTGATGCATATGCACAGGCAAGCTGCTCTCCGGTAAGCTCGCCGGTAAAAAGGACCCGCGATCCGTTCAGCAAAGAGGCCATGTCCTTCCTGTAAGGCCCGTCTCCCACGATGATCAGGTCAATGTTTTTCCCCCGGGCCTCCAGTGTCTGAAAGGCCCTAACCAGTATTCCCAGGTTCTTTTCCCTGGAAACCCGGCCGACATAGAGCACTTTCATGGAGCTTCTTTGCAGTCCATAGGCGGATTCCCAGAAACCGTTGCGTTTGTCGGGATGGAAACGTTCAATATCTATGCCTCTTGGATAAACCTTGATTTTGTCCTCGCTGAGCCCTTTGGCTGAAAGCTCTCCTCCGGTGGCCCGGGAGGGAACATAAACAAGATCCATCTGATTATAAAACCAGATCATCGCCTTCCACATCAGGTCCTCGATATTGTTGTCCCCGGTCAGTTCGGCCGCATACTGGGGAAATGCCGTATGATAGGTTCCGTATATCGGCAGGTTCAGGGTGTGGGCAATGGCCAATGCACAAATACCCACAGGACCCGGGGTGGCTGTATGAATCTGGGTTACCCCGTTTTCAAAGCAGAAATCGAGCATTTTTAAAAACGGCGGATAATACAGCTTGAGTTCCGGATATTCCGGCAGTTCATAATAACCAATAGGCTTGAAATTAACCGCGCCTTCTGGGTCCTCATTCGGATGACACGTGATTACGGACAGGTCCTTGTGGTTTTTACGGGCTGCCTCCAGCTGCATCCTTATTGTCAGCGCAACCCCGTTGGTTTCATGATACGTATCTGTAAACAGGGCCACTTTAGATTCTCCGGGTTCAATCAAGGGTTTTTTGCCGATGCAGTCATTATGGCAGGCTTCAGCAAACCGCCGGTCTTTGGTAAATAGCCGATAGGCCATAAAGTAGGGGGCGACCAGTGTGTATACAGACCCGGCAGAGCCCATGGTCTGGAATATGTTAAACAGCCTGGCCCGGGAAAGGCTCGAAAGCGTTGTGTCCGCCAGAGTGCGCATGATTTCTTCCGAGACTTCACTGACGAAATGAAACCAGATATCTTCTTTTTCTGAACCATTTGCCTCTCCGGTTTCAAGCAACTTACGGAATTGCGCATTTTTTGCGAGAAAAGCATTGCCTTTTTCCTGAATCAACCCCGTGATATCTGTTGTATTGTCGAATAAAAATGATACTGAAGGGCGCTTTGAAATCAGATAATCCTGGAGCCGGGTGATCAGGCTCCTGCCCCTGGAGTCAGGATCTGTAGTGGTCAATGCGCGGTCGATGAACTGAAACAGGCTGTCTTTGTCAACCAATCCTTCGAGCTTGAAGGTTGACTTGTAATACTGGTAGGCAATGCCGTAGAGATTGTGCGCCATGGTTTTCGGGGTGGCGGGCTCGCCGCTGGCAGTACTTCTTCCCTGCTTTAATCCCTCAAAAAATTCCTCTTTTGTTTCTGCCCCGGAAACGACTGTATACATCCGGGCAATGTTTAATGAAGAGTGATCGTCTGAGCCGCCGGTAATGTTTTTTACCCAGAACCGATCGCCCATGGGTTTCATGTTGTGCTTGTCTGCAAGTGCTTCGATCTGGCCCGGGCTGAGCTGCTTTAGAACCGATTCAAGCACATGGTTCTGGTAGTTGTCCCTGGAGCCGTTTAGCTCGAAATTTTTAAACAGCAGCAGCATTTTTTCAAAATGAGCAAGTGTGAGCTTGTGGTTTATGTCAAACAAGGGATGGGCAAGAACGTGATGAATCTCGCGGCTGTTCAGGTAATTGCACAGGTCGTAGACATTTCCCCGCAGCCGGGATATATCCTCGTGCTGAGCCTCGGTAATATCGAGGGCCAGCACATGCAGCTTGCACTTGTCTTCCGGAAAATACGTTGTGATCTCTTCGCTGACAAAGGTGTCGGGCAGGTGAGCAATCTCTATGCTTCCGTTTATAGTATTATGGTCTGTGATGGTAACCAGGTCCATGCCCCTCTGCTTTGCCACCTGGTATAACTTTGCCGGATGGGTAAAGCTTTCCGGGCAGCTCAGCTTCTGAAGTATCCAGTGCGAGGGGCGGTCTGACATTTTTGAATGAACGTGTAAATCCACTTTGAGATCTTGTGTTTTCATTTTCTGTCTCTCTTTTAATTTCTCTTCTTGGGATTAAGTCGCCGGATGCTCAGTTTATTCGACTTATTTATTGTTTACGGGCTAAACGTAATAGCCTTTTATGGCAGGAAAGTGACAGCCCGATGGAATTTCAAAACAGATTGTGTGACGAAAAATGAAATCAAGCATTTTGTGCCGCACAAATGTCACAATTTTGACCTGTGTTTGTAATGATGAGGCGTTATCGTTTGATATCTGAAGTTCCGGACGGGACAGCATACGATACAATCATTACCGGGAAATGCAGTATGTTTTTGTTTATATTGATGATGAGTCTGATCGTTGTTTTTCTTTACGGACTGCGGGTTCGTCTGCTCATGACCCGGCGGTCTCACCCGAATGCCGATCTGCTGATTTCGGAACTGGAAAAATTGTGTAAATAACAAAAGACAAGAGGAGTTTATATGAGCAAAAAGCGTGTGCTTTTCATATGCGTGCATAACAGTGCCCGCAGTCAGATGGCTGAAGCGTTTTTAAAACAGGAGGCCGGAGAATCTGTTGAAGTAGAGAGTGCAGGGCTTGAACCGACAAAACTCAATCCCCTCGCTGTGGCAGCAATGGACGAAGTCGGCCTGGATATCAGCAAGAACAGACCCCAAAGCGTGTTTGAACTGTTTAAAGATGGCAGGCTTTATACTGAAGTTATTACTGTCTGCGATGAAGGCTCGGAAAAATGCCCTGTTTTCCCGGGTTTGAGCCAGAGATTGCACTGGCCGTTTGATGATCCTGCTGGTTTTGAGGGCACGTGGGAAGAAAAACTTGAGCAAACCCGCAGAGTCAGAGATGAGATAAGGGAAAAAATTCATGAGTGGCTCGTCGGGCAAAATCAACGCTAAAATGCTTGGTTACGCTCAAATCTGACACTTACCGCTTGTTTTAAGTGGTGGTAACAGCCATCCTATCTGAAAGC
>JBKHFD010000091.1:0-6761 GCA_046540355.1 Desulfobacterales bacterium | reverse complement strand
TGTATATATATGTTATTCAGATTTTTAAAATACAAATGGATGTTATCCTTTAAAATGAATTGCTTTTAAAAACCTGAAACTCAGTTTAGGTAATATTGTTATTATGCTTTATAGCATGAGAGAGCGATCAGACTCAAATAATGCATATGCAGAAAAAGTGGATGCCACCTGCAGACTGCTGATGGAGGGGGTTTATAATGAACCCCGGGCAGAGGTGGTCGAGGAAGCCCTAATGAAAATTGCCCTGAACCCTGCTGTAAAGCGTTATCTGCCTTCAGCCGGGAAAGAGGCGAAGCATCTTGACCAGGCACGTAAAACCGGCGATCCGGATGTCAGGGAGAATTCACTGATAACGCTTTATAACAGTCTGCATTCTGCCGGAGCTGTTTATAAAAAACAGGAGGAAAAGACCCTTGAGGCATGGGAGGGGCTCGGATGCCTTCCGGGCGGATTGCTGCCGTTGTTTGTGGCCCGTCATTTTATAAACTCCAAGAGCGTTACAGTGGATCTGGGAGCGGGCAATGGTTTGCAGGGCCTGCTGATCCAGGCTCTTTGCCCGCACAGACAAACCCTTCTGGTGGAGATCTCTGAGAATCTTATAGAGACCGGCCGGCTTTATCAGCAGGCACTCGGTATCCCGGAGGGCAGAATAGTGTGGGAGAACGGCGATATTGCAGATACAGACCTGCGCGAAGTGGATCTGGTCTACATGTATCGACCCATAAGGCCCAAGGGAAAGGGCAATCTTCTTTATAGTGCAGTTGCCAGCAAACTTGCCGAAAACAACCGGTCCGTAATTATAGTAAGTATTGCCGACTGTCTGGGCCGTTTTCTGGATAAAAGCTTTAAAACCATATACAGCAACGATTTCGTGGAAATATACAGATTACAGGGCGGCTCCCGGTAAAATCCCGTCAGGGCCGGGAGGGGGTGTTTGGGTCCCTCCTATGTATACGGGCTTATATCCACCCCGCGCATCTGCGCGCGAACCTGGTACCAGTCCTTTTCGTCTTCGGGAGGGATCTCAATCTGATCTTCGGGCTTTCTGATCAGGGAGACCGCCTGACTCGGGCAGGTACTCACGCACAGGCCGCATCCTATGCATTTTTCAGTTACAACGCTGTAGACGTCACCGTCCTGTTCAACGGCGTGGACCTGGCAGCGTTCATCTGCGCATACGCCGCAGCCTTCACACAGATCAGGGTCTATATATGCATAGTAGCTGGATCTTATTACTTTGGATGCTTCTATACCAAGGTCGTTAATTCCCCTCAAAACCCCGCAGCAGCAGCCGCAGCAGTTGCAGATAAAGTAATGGCCGCTTTTTATGTTCCAGGTAAGATGGACAAGGCCTTCTTTTTCGGTCATTTCAAGAAGTTCATAAGCCTCCTGCCTGGTCATGGTCTTTCCGCCGAAGTGATTGTTTTCAAATATGCCCGGGACCGGGGCATATGCCGTGCAGACCTGGACGGGTCTGTCGCAGGGCTCGCCGAGAAGGGCTTTTTCCTTTTTGCACACGCAGTCAAAATACATTAATGACTCGCTGTTCTCTATTATGCTTGATACCCGTTCATAGGAAAGAGCCTCGTGGTCGCCGCTTACCTCGGATTCTATGGGTATGACCTGCATTAACTGCGGCTTTTGCGAGTAAAACTGGCTGCCGAATACATCTTCGTATTCATTGCAAAGTTCAGCCATTTCACGGTCCATGCGCGGCATCTGAAATTCGTAAATTCCGAATGCCCACGGCAGCATTTTGTAGAGCCTGACCCCCTCCAGCTCAACTCCGAAAATCTGGCCCTTTTCCCGCATGGTTTCAAGTTTGGGTGCAAGTTCTTCAACGGGGCGGCCCGTGCGTTCGGCAATCTGCTCCGCCGTCTCAAAGGTAAGCTTCAGTTCGCAGAACAGTTCAGCCTCGTCAGGCTCGAAAATTTTTTCAAGCAGTCTGATCTCCGTGCCCTCCTCTGTGGGAGGGAACCCGTTGGGAAGGGTATCGAGGACCCGGGCCAGCTTTTTATAGATTTCTCGCGCCATTGGCGGATACCTTGTGCTTGCGGTGATTATAGGTCTTTACAAATGCAATAATTGCATTTACGTGCTCCTTTTTGGATCCTGTAAACCTGATTCCTGTAAGATAAAGGCCTGGATTATCTGATTGCCGGGTATTTGCCACCTTTCCCTTTACCTGCACCCGGTTTCCGTCAAGATCCATGGTCATAAGGATTATAAAACGGCCGTTTAACGGCTTCTGCGTTTCCAGAAGGGTGCCGCTCTGGCTCAGGTTGACTGCCCTGCCCCTTCCTTCATCGGCCTTTTCCCTTTTTTCGTCAAGCAGAATGTAGTCAACATCGTTTAAGGTGCTTATCCTGGGATGCCGGCGTCTTTCAGTAAAAGAGTTTGAGTTGCCCTGCTGATTGTCCATAGGGACCGTCCTGTAATCAGAGTTTTAAAATTTATAACATTGTTCATTACAGGACAGATAACCTGAATTTCATGGCGTGTCAAGAAAAGCCGTTAATATAAAAATCCCCCGGAATAAATTTTTCCCCGGGGGATTTCAAGGAATCAAGGCACAGACTATTTTTCGTATATCCCTACAATACGATTCATTCCGATCACATAGGGCTCAATCTGCTCGAGAAGCTGCCACTGGGTAAGGCCTGGTTTAAGGTCCAGTTCCTTGTTTAAAGCCATCAGCCACCAGAAATAATGGTGCACGCCATGACCCGGAGGCGGCTTTGGACCGTTGTAGCCCTCCTGGTTCATGTCGTTTATCCCCTTTGTATATTCCTTAACCCCTTCCGGAAGACTTGTAACAGATCCCGGGATGTTATAGAGCACCCAGTGGACAAAACCGTAAGTGCCCGGCAGTATCAGCGGAGCGTCGGGATCGTGGCAGATTAAAGCGAAAGATTTGGTCCCTTCGGGCACGTTTGTCCATTCAAGGGGCGGGGAGATATCATCGCCGTAGCCTGTGTGTTTTATAGGTATCTCGCTCCTGTTTTCAAACGCGGAAGTCTTTAGCTGCATTTCTGTGAGTGCAAAACCCATAATCCTCCTCCTTTCTGTTGATTTTTGCCATTGTTTCCTTTTAAACAATTTAAATTTAACAATTATTAAGGGTCCAGTCCAGTAGGCGTATTTCTTATATGTTTTTCGTCATCCTCAATTTGGGGTCATAAAAGGCAGTTAAATCAGGCACGGCGCGGTGACGAGTTTAATGCAAGAAAAACGGCTGTTCCTATAGCTGCAATGCAGGTAACCTGAACCGCGGGAAGGGCAAAGGGCTCATAGATCAGGGAAAGCACTGGCGGGGCAAGTGCATATCCTGAAAATTTTATGGCATTATAAATTGAGGTGATCGGCTGGCGCATTTCAGATGATATTTGGATTGCCATGGTGTTCAAAGATGTCCAGGCTGTGGCCGCACCCGTGCCAAGAATGAAAAAGAACAGCAGATATTTTGCAAAAGAGAAAGAAACGGTTGCCATGAGGATAACAGCCAGCGAAGCGATAACTGCCCCCGAGAAGAAAACTTTCCGGCGCCCCAGCCTGTCGCCCAGAAGACCGGCGACAGGCGATACCATAATTCCTGATAGCCCGGTAACAGAGAGTATGTAGCCTATTTTGTCGGATTCCAGGGCCAGGGTTTTCAAATGGTCTGCCGTAAAAGTCATTATGCCAATATAGGCCAGAAAAAGGCTGAAGGCAGCAAAGCTGATCCACAGCATACCCGGAGTCCTGACCGCTTTTAAAAGAACACGGAGGGTATCGGTAATCCCGGCCGAAGGTCCCGGAACTTTCTGCGACCGGGAGCTTGTAAGCCAGTAGGAGGCCGCCGCGACCAGGGAAAGCAGTGCTATGAAGTAAAAAAACCACGGCCATCCCAGCCGCACTTCGATAACTCCCGATATAAAAGGGCCGAAAGTAACCCCTATGGTATAGGCCACACCCAGCAGCCCGATTGCCTTGCCCACATCCTTTTCAGGCACAAGTTCGCCGATGTGAGCCATGATTATAGGGGTCAGAAAGCCCGCACCTATACCCTGGAATATTCTGAAAACCAGAAAAAACGACAGGCCGGGGGAAAGACCGCATAATACGGCTCCTGCGGCATAAAGGATGAAACCGAACAGAAGGGTTCTTCTCACGTCATAAAGCTGGGCGATTGTGCCGGAAAATATCTGAATAACAATAAAGGGGACCATGTAGACGGTTATGGCCGCCGAGGCTGTGCCGAAGGGGACCGACCAGGAGCGGGCCATGACCGGAAGTATGGCTACAATCCCGAAACCGCCCACAGGGCCCATTGCAGCCCCGATATAAAGAGGAATCAGTTTTTTCAGATTCAATTGTCTAACTCCTGTTCAGGTTCCCTGAATTTTGTTTTGGCTGCTTTGTACTGATTTATTTTAATCGGGAGCGGTTGGCAAGGATGTTTTTGGTGCATGAAAAATTGTTTAAGGAATTTGCAGGGTCTGCTAATGTGGCGGGCATGCTGGATACACGTTCAACCCTTCCTTACTGGTTTATAAGGGCCTTTAAGCAGACACTGCCGGTGATACTGGGATATCTTCCCATCGGGTTTGCCTACGGGGTTTTGGCCCAGAAAAGCGGGCTCTCGGGGTTGAACACGGTGTTGATGTCTCTTATGGTCTTTGCCGGATCGGCCCAGCTCATAGCAGTCGGCCTGCTTGCCGCCGGGGTGGGTGCGGCAACAGTGATTCTGACCACCTTTATGGTCAATTTGCGGCATCTTCTTATGTCTGCGTCCCTGGCCCCTTTTCTCGGGTCCTGGAGCAGGCCGCAGCAGGCTTTTTTCTCTTTTCAGCTCACTGACGAGACCTTTGCCCTTCATTCCGGCAGGTTTGCAAGGGGCGAAGACTCAAAGCCCGAGACATTTGCCATCAATGTGATCGCCCAGGGCGCCTGGCTGGCGGGCACTTGCCTGGGGCTTTTCGCAGGCGGGCTTGTTTCCGATGTGAGGCCCATAGGCCTGGATTTTGCACTGCCGGCCATGTTTATAGTGCTTCTGGTCTGGCAGGTAAAAAGCCTGCTCAGGCTCTTTGTCGCCCTGGCCGCGGGGCTGTGTTCACTTTGCCTGTTTCTGTTCGGACTGGAAGAAACAAGTGTAATCCTGGCAACTGTTTTTGCAGCAACCCTTGGAGTTTTTCTGGAGAGATGGATCAAAAAGAGATCTTCCTGATCATAGCAGGCATGATGATAGTTACTTACGGGCCCAGGGTCCTGCCCATACTGACC
The DNA here is from genome assembly GCA_046540355.1 of Desulfobacterales bacterium. Lineage (GTDB taxonomy): Bacteria > Desulfobacterota > Desulfobacteria > Desulfobacterales > Desulfosalsimonadaceae > Desulfosalsimonas. The sequence goes on along the minus strand of JBKHFD010000091.1, from coordinate 1,499 downwards.
CTTTCCTCAAGGCCTCTTCCTGCCGGGGCGGCCAGGTGGCTGGAGCTGATCCCCGCGGCGGTCCTGGCGGCCCTTCTGTTTCCGGCCATTTTTGCTCCCGGGGGTGGGCTGCAGCTATCCTTGCAGAACTATTTTCTTATGGCTGCAGTACCCACCCTTATAGTTGCCGTGCGTGCCGGGAGTTTTGTAGGGGCGATACTTACCGGCATGGCCGCGGTTGCCGGCCTGCGATATTTTATCGGCTGAGTTTTTTAATATTTTCCGTGCCGGCTGCTTGCCGGCACGCTTTTATGCCAGAAATTGCCTGGGCAGATTTGCTATTCTTTCCTCTGTCTCTTCTACGAGTTTACGGACCATGTCATCCACCTTGGGCATCTCCTTGATCCTCTGGGCACACTCGCCTGCCGCCATCATGGCCTTTTCCGGGTTGCCCTCGTAAACGGCTTTAATGGATTCCACCTCAAAATTTATAAGGGACATGTCTATGGTGCTGTAATCATCCGGGGTGCCCAGAAAAACACCGGGCGACTTTTCAAGGGTGTTTTTTGCGTGCTCCAGGCTTCTCGGAGTCTTGAGCCAACGGGCGGGGCCCACAAAACCCCGGGCTATAAGGGTTCCCCTGTCTTGCGCGTCAACTACCGCCTGCTTCCACATATCGTGGAAATCGCTTTCCTGGGTTGCAAGAAAGCGGGTGCCCATAAGCACGCCGTCAACTCCCAGGGCCAGGGATGCTGCGATACTTTTGCCATCCGAGATTCCACCCGCGCCCAGTACCAGGGTGCTCTCATCTGATACCGCTTCTACAACTGCCGGAAACAGAACCATGGAGTGGAGCGGATCCCAGTGCGTGTGAAATCCGCCTTCATGACCCGAGGCTACGATTACGTCAACTCCGGCTTTCTTGCAGCGCATGGCGGCTCTTACCGAAGGAACCACATGGATCCATGTAAAGCCGGCCCCTTTTATCTTATCACCCCAGCCCATGGGATCGCCTGCGGAAGTATATATCACTTTGAGGGTTTTTTCCATTTCGGGGTCTTCCCGGCGGGCATTGATGGCCGCATCAATCATGGCATTTGCCTGTTCTGTCAACTCTGCCGAGACCATGATGTTCGGCCCGAAAACCCCGCCCTTGTCTTTTACCAGTCTATGGGTGCGCTTAAGGACTTTTTCGAGTGCTGTGCCCATTTCGTCCTCGCGGTCCGCCTCGCCGCTGTCCACGAACGCGTTATAGACCCAGGGCTGATCGTCCTTGTGGAAAAGGCCGCTTGTGGACAGAAGCCCGAGCACTCCCGCGTTTGCCGATGCAACACAAAGGTTGTTGTTGCTGAAAGGGCCCATACCCGCCTGTATGATGGGATACTTTACCCCGAGAAGGTCACAGAATCTTGATTTAAGCATACGAAAACTCCTTCCTGTTCTGTTGGTTTTTCAAAAATTCTACAAGTTTCGGACCGAAAGCGGCCGCAAACAAAAAACACCGTTTCATAACTCTGGGT
>JBKHFD010000090.1:0-7051 GCA_046540355.1 Desulfobacterales bacterium | reverse complement strand
AAGGAGGGGTTATGCCTGCATGCTCTTTAAGTTTTCCAAATATAACTCTATCATTCTGGACTGATCGTCCTGGTTGATCTCCTCGGGGAGTCTTGCTTCTGCCCGGCTTGCGGCCGTATCGGCAAGTTCGGCCATCAGACGGTTTTTTTCCTCTTTCATCCTGCGCTGGGAGTTTTTCTTCTCCCTTTCCAGCATCTCCCGGGCCTGTTGGCGGGCGTCCTCTATAATTGATTGCCGGAGTTTTTCACCCTGCTCGATTATTTTTGCCTTGATCTGTTCATAGCGCTCGCTGCTTTCCTCCATCTGCCGCCGGGTATCATCTATCTTTTCCCGGATCTCGTTTTTTTTGGCCTCCGCCTTTTTGATTTCATCGGAGATCTGGGCGGACTGGGTGTTGAGAAAATTTTTAAAAGGCTCACGCCCGAAGCGGTACAAGAAATAGACCAGGATACCGAAATTTACCCACAGCATGATCGTGTCATAAATCGGCCGCCATCCACCTGATCCGTCATCTGCCAGGACGCTGCCTCCTGTTAAGTGAAGCAGCAGAAGGCTTAAGATCAGTATGTTGCAGGCGGTTTTTGCCGGTTCGCTCTTAACCACGCGACACCCCCCGATTAAGTATATTTTCCATTATTTTGACGGCAAGCTTTTCAGATTCTGTTTCAATGGATTTTCTGGCTTCGGAAACCTCTGTGTCGAGAGCCTGTTGGTTTTCATCCCGAATCGACCGTATTTCCTTGCGGGCCTCTTCCAGTATTGCTTCGGCCTGTTTTGAGCCGTCGTTTCTAAGCTCGTCTTTTTCGGAATTGGCCTGCCGGATAAGGACCCGTTCATGTTCCTTAAGCTCCAGGTTCAGTTCCTGAAGCTTCTCGGAGGACTCCTGTATCTGGTTTTTTGTGCTGTCGATGTATTCCCGACGTTTCCTCATTGTATCCTGCAGCGGCCGGATCATAATCCGGTTGATTAAAAACAGGAATATGAGAAAGGACACCAGTTCGGCGATCAGTGTCTCATTCAGGCTTATCATCGCCATGGTTTCAATAATTTTCATGCCGGGCCTTCCTGGGGAAAATCCTTATTCGCTTTTGACAGGTTATACAACAAACAGGAGAAGCAGCGCAACGACCAGCGAATAGATTCCTGTGGACTCTGATACAGCCTGACCAACAAGCATGGTTCTGGTCAAAAGCCCTGCTTCTTCTGGGTTTTTGCCGATCGCTTCGCATGCCTTTGCTCCGACCATTCCTTCGCCCACTCCGGGCCCGATGGCGCCCAGGCCCATTGCCAGACCCGCTCCAAGAAACGCGGCTGCCTGAATCAGTTCTGCACCTTCTATTGCCATGATTACCTCCGGTTAAATGATTTGAGTTTTGTTTTTACTATTTATTATACCAAAAATATCAATGCCAGTGCCACCACCATGGCATAAATAGCTGTGGACTGCGATACAGCCTGTCCCACCAGCATTGTCCTCATCAATACTCCTTCCTGTTCCACATTTCTTGCCACCCAGGAAACCGCGCTTTCCGCTGTCATTCCGTTTCCCACGCCTGATCCGATGCCCCCCAGCCCCATGCACAGACCTGCTGACAGTACGGCTGTGGAGACCAAAAAAGCATCTGCGGACGGATATGATTTAAACATCAGCACAAAACTGATCAAAAGGCCGAAGATTGAGGGTGTCTGTGATACGGCCTGTCCCACAAGCATAACAACAAGCACGTTGCCCGTTGTTAACGGATTCCTGGCCCAGCCTTCACATCCCGCACCCGCAGCAAGTCCGCTTCCAACGCCGGAGCCTATGGCCGCAAGTCCTGTTGCAAGCCCGGCGCCAAGCAAAGCAGCCGAAGCCGGATGCAGGGGCAGCCCGGAAAAGTTCATAAACATCAGCATAAAAGCCACCACCATGGCAAATATGGCTGGTGTCTGGCTTACCGCGGCGCCGATGAGCATATTCGTTGTAAGACGGCTTCCCATTGCAGGCTGCCGTGCAAGCCCTGCACATGCCTCACCCGCGGGCATTCCTGAACCCACCCCTGAGCCTATGGCGCCAAAACCCATACACACGCCCGCCCCGAACAGGGCGGCAACCATGTGCATGGAGCCTCCTGCAAAATTGATAAACATAAGCATGAAGGCTATCACCATGGCAAATATGGCCGGTGTCTGGCTTACCGCGGCTCCAATGAGCATTGTGGTCGTAAAATTCCTGCTTAATGCGGGTTGTCGTGCAAGCCCTGAGCAGGCCTGTCCTGCAGGAAGTCCCGCGCCAACGCCGGAGCCGATCGCCCCCAGGCCCATTGACAGGCCTGCGCCCAAAAGGGCTGAGGCTGTAATTATAGACATCTCGCCGTCGGCTGCGAATATCAGAAGCACTGCAATTACCAGTGCGAATATCGCGGCTGTTTCCGCTATTGCCTGGCCCACCAGCATCATTTTTACAATATCGCCGGAAGAATCAGGTTTTTCGGAGATCGCTGCATTTGCTTTTGCAGCTGCGTATCCTTCGCCGACCGCGGCGCCTATAGCTCCGAGGCCCATTGAGAATCCTGCACCTGCAAAAGCGGCCAATTTTACCCAGGCTTCAATCTCGATCGACATAGCTTAATGCACCTGTACTGCAATATAGACCAACGTTAGCATCGTGAACACAAATGCCTGAATCGCACCTATAAAGAGAAAGAAAAAAGCTGTTAAGAAAGGTGGCAAAACCAGGCTGAAGGTCAGATAAGTTACCACAATTACGATAATGTCGCCGCCCATGATGTTTCCGAACAAACGAAAGGAAATGGAGATCACCTTTGAGAGTTCCCCGATCACGTTCAGGGGTATCATGAAAAATATCGGTTCGCAGTAGCCCTTGAGGTATGCTTTGATACCTTTTTCACGGATACCTACGTAATGGGCAATAACAAAGCCCATGATTCCCATTGCAAGAGTTGTGTTTAAGTCGCTGGTGGGCTCTCCCAGATGGGGAAACACGCCAAGCCAGTTACACATCAGCAGAAACATAAACAAGGCTATGATCAGGGGACCGTATTTACGGGCCAGTCTTTCGCCCAGAGCGTCTTCGGTCAGGGAGTAGAATTGAAAAACAAAGGTTTCTCCCAGTGTCTGGATGGGTCCGGGAACAAGCTGCCGGTTTCTGGCGGCAAGATAGCCGAATACGAGAAGACCTGTGATTACAATCCAGGTCAATACAATAATATCCAGATTAAAGGTCATCTCATAGCCGAACAGATTTACGATAAGCTGATGTATTTTTCCGAGATCTTCCATATCGAATCAATAATCCAGGTTTTTGCGTTTTCTGCGGGTTGAGGCGTAAAGTGCCTGTTCAGCAACTATCATAATTTGTATCATGAAAAGCCCGGCAACGGTGGCTGCAAGGTTAATGGCTTCAAGTTTTATGGCAAGAATCAGGGGGACAGCGAGCAGACCGTATCTGAGCAGCAGCAGCATTCCGGAGTATATCGAGGCGCGTGTTCGGGTGCCGGCAATTTTGCCCGGCAGGGTCTCTCCCATAACTACGAAATTGATGATGCTAAAAAGCGTTCCCAGAATCAGGCCTTTTCCCGCCGGTTTCATTCCGGCGGCAATAAGGATTACCGCAACGCAGACCGCAAGCATTATAGCGGCTGAACTGTATTTTTTCTCCGTCTTCCGTATTTGTTCATACGGTTCCAAAACTGTTGCTATCCTTTGTGGTCGGTGTTTTCTTTATCTTTGTCTGATTCGGGTTCCAGCACTTCCATTATTTGACGGTAGACCACAATTGCTCCGCCGACAATTCCGAAAAGAATGAATATGATTGTAAAGATCCCGCCTGTGCCCAGCCACCCGTCTATCAGATGTCCCAAAAACATGCAGAAGATTATGCTGCCGGCCATGGTGAGGCCGATCTGCATAACGATCTGCAGATTCTGGGCCCAGGGTCGATTTTCCTTGAAGTTAAAAATTTTTCTGGCCGCCATAATGGCAATGCTCCTTCAAAGATCAACATGCTTAACAAGTATGGCAGAGACAGTCAAGCAGTTTTTTGTATGCGGTTGTAGAGAGATTATAGATTGGAAAAACAGTATGTTAGTTTTTAATCTGCAGAGGCGGTCAGGATATTTCGGAAAGAATTTTCGGGATTGCAGACTTGAGCTGGGTCTGGACAAAGAAGCTGTTTCCGCCTTCGGCCACCAGAACAATGAAGCGGTAGTTGCCGCTTGTATACATGTTTGTACCCTGCATTATAATTATCCCTTGATCGGTATGAAGGCTCAGCCCTTTGCAGCTGCCGAGTCCTTTCCGGTTCCAGTGTTTTGAACACTCGGCGTACATGCTGTTTATTGCCTGGGCCATGCTGCTGAAATCGATCCGGGTTCCGCTGATAATATCACTTGCAAGCAGTCCGCCCCCGCTGTTTGTCACCGCCATGCCCCTGTAGCCTTTAGCGGATCTGATGATGCTTGCGTGTTTGTAGATGGCTTCTTCCAGGCGTGTTCTGGGGATGTTTTCCGCGAATCCTTCCACCTTTTCCTTTTTCTGTTTTTCATGTCCGGGTCTGGCGCCCTTTTCCCAGGCTGCCCTTGCAAGGGAGAGCACATCCGTATGAACACGGTATTTTCTGTTTTCTGCAGGAAGCGGGGAAAAAGAAAGCTGGATTCCATGCCAGCCGGCTATGCGTTTGGCCGCCTCATCGCCTTCAAGGTTGTCAACTCTGGCATTCAGCAGTTCACCTTTGAGAAAATACAGATATCCTTTCTCCCGGGCACCTGAGCGCACTTCCAGCCTGCACGTCTTTTCGGCAATGGAGATCAGCGGAAGAAAGTTTTTCATATTAATTCCGTTTCTTGTCTGTCCCTCGTCGCGCAGATTAAGGCCCACGAATATGGCGGATGCCAGTCTTCCGAAGGAAAACGGCTTCTTTAAAAAATACAGCACGCCTGTGTGTCCTGTGCGATCCGTGAACCAGGGCTTGGGGTCGTTTTCCTCGAGCAGGATAATGCACGGGGTGGAGGGGGAATTGCGCGACATGAAGGCAATAAGCTCAAGGCCGTCCTGTTGGGGAAGATGGATTGTCGTGGTTAATACCGAGATGTGCGAAGACCTGAGTTTTTCTATTGCCGATTTGACGTTTGCGGCCGTTATCAGTTCAAAGTGGTGCAGATCCCTGAATCCTTGCCGTACTTTGCTAATATTTTCCCTGTCATTGTCTACAATGAGTACTTTGTCCATAATAGACCATCCGTATTAGGGTAACTCTTTAGCTGCCCGGCAAGGGGTCGGGAGCAGTGCTTGTATTGCTTGACGTTGTGATGCATTTTATTATAAGTATTTTATTTAACGGGGAATATAAAATATGTCAACAAAAAAGGGGAAAGGTTCAAGGTGCAAGGTGCAAGGGGGACGGTACAAGATGGAAGGTTGAAGGTAAAAGGGAAAGGGCAGGGGGTGATGGTGAAGCAGTGGTTTTTATGGTTTATTGGGGTGTGGTTTGTTTTTGCTGTGGTGCAGGCGTCTGCTGTGCCGGCAGGGGCGGAGTGCTTCAGAGTGGCTTCCTGGAACGTGGAGAACCTGTTTGACCTCTCACATGACGGAACCGAGTATTCCGGCTATATTCCGGGTGCAAAGTACGGCTGGAATGAGAAAATGCTGGATGTCAAGCTCGACAATCTCTCCAGGGTTATCACGGATCTATCCCCTGATATAATAGGCCTTCAGGAAGTGGAGTCTGAAAAGGCGCTCGCCCTGCTTGAAAACAGGCTGAAAAGCCGCGATGAGAATTTTTCTTATGCAGTGATAACAGATGATGATTCTGCAACTGTTGAATGTGCGCTTCTTTCAAAATACCCGGTAATATCCCATGATGAAATACGGGTTGCGGGTGAAGGCCGCAGCATACTGCGGGTCGATCTGGACATATCCGGCAGCAGGGTTGTAGTTTTTGTAAACCACTGGAAATCAAAATCAGGGCCTGAAAGCCGGCGGATCGCATACGCCCGCGCCCTTGCCGAAGCATTGGGAAAGCTGCCGGAAGATACCGATTACATACTGCTCGGGGATTTTAACAGCAATTACGATGAATTCCGCACAATCCGGGACAGGTCTTCGTTAAATGATACAAACGGGAAAACCGGCATCAATCACGTGCTGAAAACCGTTTCAGACAATGAAATGATCGATGAAAAGGAGCTTTCTGAAAGCCCCGGCAAGCAGTTTCATTACAATCTGTGGTCCGAACTTGAAAAACAGCGGCGATGGTCGTCCCTTTTTTTCGGCAACCCCTGCAGCCCGGATGCGATCCTGCTGCCGGCAGCCTTATATGACGACAAAGGGATTTCATACGTGGATAATTCCTTTGGCAAATTCGATCCCGGATACCTTTTTGACGGGGACAGGCTGCTGCGCTGGCAGCGTGCAGACCGTGGAAAGGGCAGACATCTGGGGAGCGGTTATTCGGATCATCTGCCAGTATATGCCTGCTTTAAAACCGCTCCTTTCAAATTCCGCGACACTCTGCCGGACTTTGCGGATAAGGACAAAAAAGCCACGATTGCGGACCTCTACAAGTCCGGGACCGGAGCGGTCGGTTTTGAATTAAAGGATTGTGCGGTTATATATAGCCACGGGGACAATGCCGTAATAAAGCAGAAAGACGGCAGGGCTGTTTACGTGTATGAGGCGGCAGGGGATCTTGAAAAGGGCGTGGTATACGATATCAAGGTATCAAGGCTTAAGCGCTATTACGGCAATCTGGAGATCACAGGGATCAGATCGGCGGAAAAAACCGGCATGATAAAGGATCTGAAAAGCTTCTACCTTAAAGATCCTGATGCGGATTTAACGGATTCCGCCCTGGAAAACGAGGTCATAGACGAGTATTGCGGCGTTTATAAAGACGGCCGATTTTATTATGGTAATGGAGACAAGATAAGGTTATACTCGCGTGACAAAGCGCTTGCCCCAGAGCAGGAAAGCCGTATTTGTATAAGGCATGCGCGGATCGGTTATCACAAAAGCCCGGAGCTTGTAATTGAAAAACCCAAACAAATAAAAT
>JBKHFD010000089.1:0-7132 GCA_046540355.1 Desulfobacterales bacterium | reverse complement strand
GAGCATGCGGCTCATATCCGCAGCGTCCGGGGTTCGAATCCCTGCATCGCCACCAGATTAAAATTTTGCAGGCCTCTCTGTGGATACCCGGAGGGGCTTTTGTGTTTATAAAGAGGGTTTTGATGATACTTACGGGGTTTGAAAAAATCGTGGAGGAACGCATCCTGGCAGCTCAGCGAAAGGGCGAATTCGACAACCTGGAAGGTGCGGGCAAACCGCTTGAATACGAGGATTTGAGCCGGATTCCCCAGGAGATGCGCCTTGCCTATAAAATCCTTAAAAACGCGGACTGTCTTCCCCCCGAGGTGGAGCTGAAAAACGAAATCGTCCGCACCGAGAAGCTCCTGGAAAGCATGGAGGATGAATTCTTAAGATACCGGACTTTAAAGAAGTTAAATTATTTGATAATGAAACTCAATATGATGCGCGGCGGTTCAGCCGCCCTGGAAATCCCCCAGCACTACGAGCACAAGGTTGTCGAGCGTCTCTGCGGGGAGAAAAAAAAACGATCGCCCTGACAGGCGGCACATAAAGATAAGAACATGTTTAATTCGGGACGAAATGACAGCAGTGTGATCGGCGGTGTTTTTATCGCTTTTTTCATACTGATATTCCATGTGGCCCTGCTTGCGCTTTTAGGCGTGCTGGTGCTTTTTTTGAGCGGGTTGTTAAATTACCTGCCCTGGATTATACTCGGCGGGCTGGCTCTTCTAATCGGCACCGGATACCTGCTGATAAGGCGGCTTGCAAGAAAAAGCGGAGACATTGTAAGGTTTCTCAACCAACCGGAACTTAGGGGGAAAAACATAGAGCTTAAGGTTTTGGGCGGCCTGGCCTCTGTAAGGATAAGCGATTCTGGGGATTTAAAGGATCGCGAATTTTTGCCTGATTCAGGTGAAAATCAGGCAGCCGGGGCCGAATCCTCCAGGGCAAAACAGGGGCTGATACAATGACAAAGCTAAATGTTGCCCTTCTTTCCGGCGGCACATCCGGGGAGCGCGAGGTTTCTTCAAAGGGAGGGGATCAGGCGTATGAAGCGCTTGACAAGGCAAAGTACAATGTCATGCGCTATGACCCGCGCACCGATCTTGCACGCCTTGCTTCGGAGGCCGCGCAAATCGACGCGGCCCTGGTGCTTCTCCACGGAGTTCCCGGCGAGGACGGCACAATCCAGGGAATGCTCGACCTTCTAGAAATCCCCTACCAGTGCACCGGTGTCATGGGCAGCGCCATTGCCATGAACAAGCTGGTGTCCAAATTTTTCTATGAAAAAGCCGGTATTCCCGTGCCGAAATACGCAAGCTGTGCCCGGGGGCAATATGCCGACAAAGCAGCAATAATCGATCAGCTCGGCCTTCCCCTGGTAATCAAGCCCGCAAGCGGGGGGTCAAGCCTTGGCATGAGCATCATAAGATCTGCGGACGAATTCGACCCAGCCCTTGCCTCGGCCTTTGACTGCGATGATACGGTTATTGCGGAGCAATACCTGCAGGGAACGGAAATAACAGGGGGTGTTCTGGGAAATCATAAGCCCGAAGCCCTGCCGATTGTGGAAATCGTGCCCAAAAAAGATCACGAGTTTTTTAATTACAAGGCCAAATACACCCCCGGGGAAACAGATGAGATCTGCCCCGCCGGAATTGATGACGAACTTGAACACCATGCGCGGAATCTGGCCCTGGCCGCACACCGGGCCCTTTTCTGCAAGGGCTGCAGCAGAACGGACATGATAATCAGCAACGGCAAAATCCATGTTTTAGAGACCAATACCATACCGGGAATGACGCCTGTCAGCCTGCTGCCCCTGGCGGCAAAAACAGCGGGCATGACCTATGCGCAGCTTCTGGACCGATTGATTGAACTGGCCCTGGAAAAACGCGGTTTTCCGGAGGAACCGGTTTCAGAGAAAATCCATTCTTTTGTCAGGGAGAAAAAACATCCATGAAAATTCTTATCGTAGGCGGCGGAGGCAGGGAGCATGCCCTTGCCTGGAAAATCGCGCAGAGCCCGGAAACAGAAAAGATTTTCTGCGCACCGGGCAATCCCGGAATCGCGGAAACAGCCGAATGTGTTGACATTTCCGCAGACAGCATTGAAGAGCTTGTGACTTTTGCCTCGGAGAAAAAAATAGACATGACAGTAATCGGCCCCGAGGCGCCTCTTGCAGCAGGAATAACAGATGCCTTCCAGGAGGCCGGGCTTTGCGTGTTCGGCCCCTCCTCTGCTGCAGCAGCCATAGAGTCCAGCAAGTCCTATGCAAAACAACTCATGGAAAAATACAATATACCCACCGCAAAGGGCCGTATTTTCACAGACTATGAAGCGGCCCGCAGGTATGCCGAAAACCACCCCCTTCCGGTGGTTATAAAAGCCGACGGCCTGGCTGCGGGCAAGGGGGTATCGGTATGCAGGACCAGAAAGCAGGCCCTGGATGCGCTTTATCGCATGATGGTGGAAGAAGAATTCGGCGAGGCGGGAAAAACCGTAATTATAGAAGAATGCCTGACAGGCGAGGAGGCGTCTTTTATAGTTTTTACAGACGGTAAAACCCTGCTGGCCCTTCCCTCCTCCCAGGATCACAAGCAGGTCCATGACGGAGACAAGGGGCCGAATACAGGCGGCATGGGCGCATATTCGCCCGCGCCTGTGGTGGATGCGGTGATACGCAAAAAAATAATGGACCAGGTAATGCAGCCCGCGGTCCGGGCTCTTGCCGCAGAGGGCCGGCCTTACAGGGGGGTATTGTATGCGGGCCTGATGATGGAAAAGGACCGGGTTAAAGTGGTTGAGTTTAACTGCAGGTTCGGCGATCCCGAGATACAGCCCCTTTTAATGCGGACAAAATCCGACATAGTGCCCGTGATGAAGGCCGCGGCCGAAGGAAGCCTTGAAAACCGCGGCCTGGAGATCGATCCCAGGCCCGCGGTATGCGTTGTTATGGCCGCTAAAGGATATCCTGGCTCTTATTCAAAGGGCATGAAGATAAACGGCCTGCAAAACGCAAGGCGCATGAAGGACATTGAGATCTTTCATGCCGGAACCGCGCGCAGGGACGGCTCGATTGTTACAGCCGGGGGCAGGGTGCTCGCAGTGACCGCCCTTGGCGACGACATAGAAAACGCGGTGTCCCGGGCTTATGAAGCCGCGGGCAAGATTTCCTGGAAAGGCGAGCATCACAGAACAGACATAGGAAAAAAGGCCCTTGAGCGAAAATCAATCGCCCCTGCGGTGGGAATAATCATGGGAAGCGACTCGGATCTCTCGGTGATGATGTCCGCGGCCGAGCTTTTAAAAAAATTCGACGTCCCCTATGAAATGACCATAGTATCGGCCCACCGCACCCCTCAACGTGCCGGCGAATTTGCCGCAACCGCCCGCAAAAGAGGCATGAAGGTCATTATTGCCGGAGCCGGTCATGCGGCACACCTGGCGGGCGCCATGGCCGCGCATACCACTTTGCCCATACTCGGAGTGCCCATTGATTCTTCGGCCTTAAGCGGGTTTGATTCCCTTTTGTCCACGGTTCAGATGCCGCCCGGGGTGCCGGTTGCAACAATGGCGGTGGGCAAGCCAGGGGCAAAAAACGCGGCTGTCACCGCAATACAGATACTGGCCTTATCTGATCCGGATCTGGAAAAACGACTGACAGACTACAAGGCTGCAATGGCCGACGAGGTCAACAAAAAGGCGGGGAGTCTTGACGGATAAGCCCGGGATCGAAAAGATCGATCCCCTGGCCCCGGATCCCGGCCTTATAGGGCGGGCCGCGGACATAATCGCAGGCGGCGGCCTTGTTATATATCCCACGAGAAATCTTTACGGGCTGGCTGCTGACGCGAAAAACCCCGGGGCTGTAAAAAAGGTTTTTGAAATAAAAAAACGCTCGCCCAACAACCCGGTTTCCATACTGATTTCAAGCAGGCGGGATCTTTACATGTATGCGAAAGACGTATCAGATACTGCCGAAAGAGTGATGGACCGGTTCTGGCCCGGGGGGATCACCATGGTATTTAAGGCAACCCCCGGCCTGCCCGATGTATTGACCGCGGGTACGCGGACCATTGGCGTTCGTCTGCCCGCACACCCGGCGGCCGCAGCCCTTACAAAAGCCGCGGGCACAGCGATTACAGCCACCAGCGCAAACCTGTCAGGAGACCCCGGCCCGTCGCGGATAAGAGATATAAACCAAAGCCTTGCAGAAGCTGTTGACCTTGTTCTTGATGCCGGCACGCTTGAACCCGGCACCGGCTCAACAGTACTTGATGCGGCAAGCAGGCCGCACCGGATTTTGAGGCACGGCAGCGTGACATACGACCTTTTGCGCGACCTGCTGGAGGAGGGTTCGCAATGAAGGCAAAACACACCCCGGAGGCGTGCAAATGAATTCCAGACAGAAAAGCCTTGCCGAAGGCGTATTATACACGGATATGTACGAGCTTACCATGGCCCAGCTTTACTACCGCATGGGCATGCACGAAATGAACGTGCATTTCGAGCACTTTTTCCGCAAATACCCGGATTACGGGTCTCACCAGGCGGGTTACTGCATAAACGCCGGCCTGGAATGGTTTGTTGACTGGATGCGTTCGGCCTGCTTTACAGACGAGGATATAGAATGCCTTCGCAGCCAGAGGCGGCGAAACGGCGAGCCCATGTTTGCCGAAGATTTTCTTAAATGGCTTTCAAAACAGTCGCCCATAGAGGGCTTCACCGTACAGGCCATCCCCGAGGGCCGCGTTGTTCATCCGGATGTGCCGCTTACCGTGATCCAGGGCCCGTTTGCCATGGCCCAGATCATGGAGACCTCCCTTTTAAACCGCCTTAATTTCCAGACCCTGATTGCCACAAAGGCGGCCCGGGTGCGCGAGGCGGGCTGCAGGCGCCTTATGATCGAGTTCGGCTTAAGAAGGGCCCAGGACCGGGGCGGAAACGCCGCCACCAGGGCCGCTATTATAGGCGGGGCCGATTTTTCTTCAAACGCTGGGATGTCGTGTGCCCTCGGCTATCCTCCCAAGGGCACGCACGCCCACAGCATGATCCAGGCCTTCATGGCCCTGGGAGAAGGCGAGCTTTCAGCGTTCAGGGCATATGCGGACCTGTATCCCGATGACTGCCTTTTGCTGGTCGACACCATAAACACCCTGGAAAGCGGAGTTCCAAACGCCATAAAGGTTTTTGAGGAGCTGCGCAAAAAGGGACATGAACCCATAGGAATCCGGCTGGATTCCGGAGACCTGGCACATCTTGCCATCCAGTCGGCAAGGATGCTAAACAAGGCCGGGTTTGAAAATACAGTGATACTTCTGAGCAACCAGCTCGACGAGATGGTGACCTGGCAGATAATAAGCCAGATAAGAGAGGAGTCCGGAAGATACGGAATTGATGCGGATCATCTTATAAACCGCCTTGCCTACGGTGTGGGAACCCGCCTGGTGACCTCCCGCGGCCAGGGAGCCCTGGACGGGGTTTACAAGTTAACAGCCATTGAAAAGGACAAAAGGTGGATACCCGCCTTAAAACTTTCCGAAACCCCGGAAAAAATTATCAACCCCGGGTTCAAGCATGTCTGGAGGGTATATAACGGAAGGGATCATGCAACAGCGGATCTGCTCGGCCTTAAGGACGAAGACCCGCAACAGATGGAACCCCTGGAGCTTCGCCATCCAACCGACCGGGAAACCTGGCGCATCATGGGAAAAAACGATATCGGACGGATAGAGCCCCTGCTTGCCGATATTGTAAGGGACGGGAAAGTGGTCTATGAACCCGAATCCATCGAGGATATTCGAAAAAGGCGCGATTACGACCTGGACCGGCTCGACCCCGGGGTCAAGCGCCTTGTCAACCCCCATATCTATCACGTCTCCCTGACCCCCAGGCTGTGGAACTTAAAGCGCGATCTGATCAAAAAAAAGGGAAACGGGATAATACTTTAGATCATCCTTGCATTTTATTTGCTGTTTGGTTATTATTTTTGTCCAAATCCGTGCCGGAGTGGTGGAACTGGTAGACGCAGAGGACTCAAAATTCTCTGGACTTCGGTCCGTGTGGGTTCGAGTCCCACCTCCGGCACCAATTCATTCCCCTTTCCCCCTAAAAATAGGCGCTGTAAGTAAGAAGAGCAGCCGGCTCTTGATGCAAATCCAGGTTTTTGAACTATCGTCTTCCGCCCATGGCATCTGCGGGTTTAGGCCGGATACATCAAGGCCCCAAAAAAAATGCCCGTTGGTTACGGGCATTTTTGCTTACACTATGATTTTTAGCATCAAAAAATGCATTTTAAGGCAAATTTAAGGCTTTGCAGATCGTCTTTATACCGTAAACTCAGCAACTTGCATAGGTCCGACCCCATAGGAAAAATAGTTGACAATTATTTTAATGCTCAATACGATTAGCCATAAGGCTTCTGCAGTCATGGCATCAGGGAAAGTATACCGGTGTGAATAAATATTGCTATCAAATAAAAGATTTTTTTAAAGCAAATCAAATACTCTGGCGGAAACATGCCTTGACTAGAATGCTTGAAAGGGATATCAGCCGGAATGATGTGTTTGCAGCAGTGGAAAATGGTGAGCCAATAGAGTTTTATCCGGACTCCAAACCATTTCCCGGGTGTTTGATATTCGGCTATTCCAACTCCAGACCCTTGCATGTACTTTCATCTGTGGATATGGATAATAAAATTGTTTATGTAATAACGGCATATGTGCCGGATCCAATTTACTTCGAAGAGGATTTTAAAACAAGAAAAGGTCGCCAGTCATGAAAAACAAAAAACTATGTCCCGTATGTGGAGGCTCTTTTGAAAAGGGAACCACAACTTTTACGGTGGATTACAAGTCCGGAGTGGTGGTCATCAGAAATGTTGCCGCATTAATCTGTGATCAGTGCGGAGAAGAGTGGATTGATGACAAGACTGCCCGGCAGCTTGAAGATATCGTCAGCAAAGCCAAAAAAGAGGGAAATGAATTTCAGGTAATCCAGCTTGCCGCATAGCAGTAGTATTCAATTTTCTGTGAAATAAAAAAGGCCACCCCTTTTAACCCTTTTTTAACCCTTAAAAAGAGCGCTATAAGCACCGAACCGATACAGCATCGCCACCTCAGGATAATCATTTTCTATGATGTGCTTG
>JBKHFD010000088.1:0-7151 GCA_046540355.1 Desulfobacterales bacterium | reverse complement strand
GCTTATGAAAAAATACCCTGTTCCATAAATAAATACTCCGTATAACAAATGATTCAGGGGTAGATAAAGCCGATGGAAAAAGATATTTTCCGTTCTTGCTGCAAAGGACCGCAAAAAGACATGGAACAGGCGAATCACCGTCAGAAGGATCAAGACCCGGATTAGAAGCGGGATAAGGATAAAAACAGGTGTCACCATGAACACAGGCCTGATCGGGTAGAAATAAAGATATAAAATCACTCCGGCCGGCATAAGGGTCTTTTGAATCATCTTGACTGCCAGATACTGCCAGAACATTCCCTCATCCAGACACTGCTGCATAAGCTCCTTTAAATACCTGTCAATCCGGTAAAGCAGCAATTCAAGCAGGATCAGTAAAAACAGAAAGATCCCCAAAAAGGTGAAATATTGATCATCCGGGACAAAATCCGGAATCTGCCATGCTTCATAAAAGAGCCACTGCGCACTTTTTTGAAGAGCCGAGGAAAAGTCATCCCCGAATTTCCCTTCCCAAAGCTCCGCCGCCGGACTTCTATGGTGTTCCAGAATGCTGCTTTTTTTCTGCCGCTTAATCTGAGCATCGATCTTTGAAGACAAGGACTCCAGCTCGGGCAGCAGTGCGTTTAATTTTTCCAGACGGCTCTTCTTGATCTCAAGGAGCCGGGCAGTCTTTTCCCCTCTTTTTTCCAGAATGGAGATAAGATTTTCAAGCTTTTGTCCTAAATTCCTGTCAGCTCCGAGATGGGGCGGATGGGAATCCATCTCCGCCTTCTGTTTTTCATAAGACCCGGCTTGTTCTTCCACCTCTTGCTTCTGGCTTTGAAGCCCGGCTATTTCTTCTTCTGTTTTCTGAATCTGCTCCCTGGCATACCCGATGGCAACTGTCTGGCTTATTTTAGCCCGCTCCAGGGCCTGTATGCCGGTTTCAGCAGACAGCAGCAGGTTTGAATGTGTGGAAATCATAAGCTGGAGCCACAAAATACGGCTTTCGGGCTTATCCCGTGTATGTTTCGCAGATTCCAGTTTTCGGGAAACAGTTTCAAGCTTGCCGGACTCGGTCTCTATGGCATTATCAAGGGAAAGCTCAAAATTCCGGTACAGCCCGGAGGTATTTTCCCTGATCTCCGCAGGGTCAATGGACTGAATTTCCTCTTCCTGGGCGATAACCCTTAAGGCGGGAATTAATAAAAAAAGTGTCAGAATAACAGCAATCCACGGGCTGCGGCCTGGATATGGTCTTTTAAATAACGGTTGGCTGCGAGTCATTGCCGGCTTTCAATAAATAAATTCCAATTACGGGAAGGCTGACTATATTGCCTGGAATTAATACTTTGTAAAATTTTATTTATCATACACAAACCCTAAATATCAATGCAGATTATCAGGGTGCGGTATTTTTCGGCAATCGATTGACGGCTGTGTTCTTAAAAGCCTAAAAAAGCCTTTACACCAGATACACGGCATAGTAAGCCATTTGCCACCAGAAAAAAACGGATTTGCCCATGCGCTCCATACACCTTATAAAACCCTATTTCTCACAGAGGCGAGGACTTATTCTCATCGGCATCATCTGCCTGATGGTGGTGGATGTACTGCAGTTGTTCATCCCCAGGGTGGTCAAATGGGCGGTGGACGACCTTACAGCCGGTGACCTCCAGCTTGCCGGCCTGGGCAGATACTCGGGGATGATTATTTCCATTGCGGCGGCCATGACCGTACTGAGATTCCTATGGCGCAGACTTCTGATAGGCACCTCCAGGGTGGTTGAAGAAGGTTTGCGCAACAGGCTGTTTGCCCATATCCAGACGCTTTCCGCCTCCTACTTTGACAAGAGATCCACCGGAGACCTTATGGCCCATGCCACAAACGACATAAACAACGTGCGAATGGCTGTGGGAATGGGCATGGTGGCCATGACTGACGCCATTTTCCTGGGAAGCGCCGCCGTGGGTTTCATGGCATATATCAACATGAAGCTCACCGCACTTGCCCTTCTGCCCATGCCGGTTATCGCGGTTGTGGCACGGATATTCGGGGCAAAAATGCACCGCCTGTACACCAGTGTACAGGCAACTTTCTCTGACATGACAGAAATCGTGCGGGAAAGCTTTGCCGGCATAAGAACCGTCAAGGCATACAACCGGGAGGGAACCGAGTTTAACCGCCTGAGAAGAATCTCGAATACATATATCGCAGACAATCTCAAGCTTGTAAATATCACGGGGTCATTTTTCCCTTTAATGATATTTTTTACCAACCTGAGCATTACGATAGTGGTTTTTTTCGGCGGACGGCTTACCATCGGCGGGCTTATTACCCCCGGAGATTTTGTTGCATTTATAAGCTATCTCAACATGCTCATGTGGCCCATGATGGCACTTGGATGGCTGACAAACCTTATCCAGCGCGGCAGCGCATCCCTTGACAGGATCAACAATATTCTCACCGCTGAACCCGAAATCCGCGACGCCCCTGATGCTTCTTCACTGCCTTCTGCGGGAGGGGAAATATCATTTAAGGATGTTTCATTTACTTATCCGCAAGGATCGGAGGCTGTGCTCGACCACCTGGAGCTTCATGTGCCAAAAGGCTGCTTCCTCGGCATTGTCGGACCCCAGGGTTCGGGCAAAACAACTCTTTTGAACCTGGTATTCAGGCGCTATGACGTATCAGCCGGAGAAATAAGGCTTGACGGCCGTGATATCCGCAAAATCAAGCTATCCGACCTGCGGGCGCAAATTTCTTACGTCCCCCAGGAGCCTTACCTGTTTTCCGGCACAATAAGGGACAACATAGATTTTGGCCGCCGGGCTGATGAGCCCGAAATAATGAGGGCGGCAACCCGTGCTGCCCTTTATGAAACCATTCAGTCTTTTCCCGAAGGGCTTGATACAAAGGTGGGAGAACTCGGGCTTGCACTCTCGGGCGGACAGAAACAGCGCATAATGCTTGCAAGGGCTCTTTTGAGGGATGCACCCGTTCTGCTCTTCGACGACCCGGTGGGCCAGGTGGATACAGAGACCGCCTCACGGATTATGTCGGTTATCCGGGATCTGGCAGGAAAAAAGACCGTAATGCTTGCATCCCACCGAATCCCCGCAGTCTCGTCCGCAGACAGGATTCTCGTTCTCCTGGAAGGCAGAATTGCGGAGTCCGGAACTCACGAAGAACTCCTTGCAAAAAAGGGATATTACTCAAGAACCGAAATGCTTCAGCGCTACGAGCAATAAGGCCGGAGATTTAGATGTCGGAGCAAAGAGACATATTTGCCGAAAAGGAGCTTGGAAAAACAGCCGATACCGGACTTCTAAGACGGATCTATCCCTTTGTGGCCCCGTACAAGCCCCTTATGCTTGTGGCACTGCTTCTCATGGCGGCGGCGACCTTCCTGGAGCTCGCTGTTCCCTATGTCACAAAGGAGGCTATTGACAACTACATAGTGCCGGAACAGGGAGGACCCGACATCGAAGGGCTGAACCTGACTGCGATTGTGCTTCTCGTAATAATCCTGCTAAACCTTGTGATCGGCTTCGTCCATGTGCTGCTCATGGAATACACCGCGCAGAATATAATGCATGACCTTCGCCTTGCCCTGTTTTCTCACATCCAGCGCCTGTCACCGAGGTTTTTCAACCGCAACCCGGTTGGCAGACTGGTCACCAGGGTGACAAACGATATCCAGAACATGCACGAAATGTTCACCTCCGTGATCATATTTGTGCTAAAAGACCTGTTTCTGCTGGCGGGCATAACTGCGGTGCTGTTTGCAATCGACTGGCAGCTCTCCCTTGCGGTTTATGCCATCTTCCCTTTTGTGTTTTACTCGGGATTCAAATTCGCGGGAACCGCCAGGCAGGCCTTCCGCACCCTAAGGATCAAGGCCGCGGAAATAAACACCCGGTTTGCCGAGACCATAGGCGGGGTGGGCATAATCCAGCTCTTTGGCCAGGAGAAAAACAATTATGAAAACTTCAGGAAAATCAATCACGAAAACTTCCTTGCCGGCATGAAGCAGATAACCGTTTTTGCACTGTTTATGCCTTTTATAGAACTGATGAGCTCCGTGGGCCTGGCCATAGTGATTTTTGCCGGCGGCTCCGGAATACTGGCCGGCAGGATCAGCCTGGGGGAACTCGTGGTTTTCATATCCTATATCAGGATGTTTTTCAGGCCTATAAGAGATATTGCCGAAAAATACAATATTACCCAGAACGCCCTGTCTTCGGCGGAACGGATCTTTCTCATACTCGACGAAGACGACCGTCTCCCCGAGCCCCCGCCTGAAAGCGCAGAAGCCGTGCCTGAACGCCTGAGGGAAATTTCGGCACAAAACGTATGGTTCGGCTACACCCCTGAAGAACCCGTGCTCAAGGGGATCGATTTTTCACTGCCGGCCGGGCAGACCATGGCGGTCGTCGGCCCCACCGGGGCGGGCAAGACCTCGCTGATCAACCTGCTGGTGCGCTTCTATGACCCGGACTCCGGGGCCATTCTGGCGAACGGCACCGACATCCGCAGTTTCAGATCCGCGCAGCTGCGATCCAAAATCGCCCTTGTATCCCAGGAGCCGTTCCTGTTTTCAGGCTCGATTTTCCACAATATTTTCGGAGAAAACGGGACCCCCGACCCGGAAACCGTAGAACGCGTACTTAAACAGTCTCGCACCGATACTATTACAGAACGCCTGCCGCAAGGCGTCTACACGAAACTGAGCGGGCAGGGGGCAAGCCTTTCCTCGGGCCAGCGGCAGCTCATATCCATTGCCAGGGCGCTTGCAGCAGACCCCGAGGTTATAATATTCGACGAGGCAACCTCCTATATCGATTCCGAGACCGAGGCAAGCATTCAGGAAGCCCTTGCCACGCTTATGGCCCGGAGAACGGCCATCGTAATCGCTCATAGACTGTCCACAGCCCGAAACGCGAACCACATACTTGTCATGAACCACGGCCGGATTATAGAGTCCGGCTCCCACATCCGGCTGATGGAAAAACAGGGTTTCTACCGGCACCTGGTGGAAATCCGGGAATAAATGCGGAAAACCCGAAATCCGAATATAGATTTGTTTTAGTTATTTGAATTCTACCATTCTATATTGTTTCGGATTTCGTGGCTGAAGTTATGATAATTCTTGTCAAAGCGCAAATTAAATGCTATGGATATCCTTTCCATATCCATATGTATACAACCTGTAACCACTGAATAATATTGATTATCAACCCAAACGCCAAAGGAGAAGAAACATGGCATACGATGTAAGCAAAATGGCAGACTGGCAGATTTCCGAGGCAGCAGAGCAAAACATGCCCATGCCGGAAGAATGGCAGGACAAGCTGGGGCTTTCCCGGGAAGAGATGATTCCCATGGGCCGGCTGTCCAAACTCGACTTTCTCAAGATCATGAACCGGACGCAGGATAAGCCGGACGGGAAATACATCGAGGTCACCGCCATCACTCCCACACCTCTCGGAGAGGGCAAATCCACCACATCCGTGGGCCTCATGGAAGGCCTGGGCAAACGCGGCAAGAACGTAGGCGGTGCCCTGCGCCAGCCTTCAGGCGGACCGACCATGAATATCAAGGGCTCTGCAGCAGGCGGCGGCAATGCCATCCTGATTCCCATGACTGAGTTTTCCCTGGGACTGACCGGTGATATCAACGACATCATGAACGCCCACAACCTGGCCATGGTCGCCCTGACCGCCAGGATGCAGCATGAGCGCAACTACGGCCCGGAAAAAATTGAAAAACTCTCCGGCATTCCCGCATTAAACATCGATCCCAACCGCGTTGAGATGAACTGGATTATCGACTACTGCGCCCAGGCACTGCGCAAGATGGTCATCGGCCTTGGCGGCAGGGCCAACGGCTATACCATGGAATCGGGCTTTAACATCGCGGTCAGCTCCGAGTGCATGGCGATTCTGGCCATTGCAAAGGACCTGGCTGATCTCCGGGAAAGATTGAGCAACATCACGGTGGGCTTTGATCTTTCCGGCAACCGGGTCACCACCGGCGATCTCAAAGTCGGCGGCGCCATGACCGCCTGGATGAGAAACACCATCAACCCCACGCTGATGTGCACCGCAGAATATCAGCCCTGCTTCGTGCACGCCGGCCCCTTTGCCAACATCGCGGTGGGGCAGTCCTCAATCATCGCCGACCGGATGGGTCTGAAAATGTTTGACTATCATGTCACAGAAAGTGGCTTTGCCGCTGACATCGGCTTTGAGAAATTCTGGAACGTCAAGTGCCGCAACTCAGGATTGAAGCCCCACGTTTCCGTGCTAACGGCAACCATCCGCGCGCTGAAGATGCACGGCGGCGGGCCCAGGGTTGTTCCGGGACGTCCGCTTCCCGAGGAATACACCAAGGAAAACCTGGAACTGCTGGAAAAAGGCATTGAAAACATGGTCCACATGATCGGCGTGATCCGCAAATCCGGCATGAATCCCGTGGTCTGCGTCAACTGCTTCCCCACTGATACCAAGGCGGAAATCGATCTGGTCAAAAAACACGCTGAGGCAGCCGGCGCCAGGTGCGCACCCTCCACCCACTTTATGGACGGCGGCGACGGCGCCCTTGAGATCGCGGATGCCGTGATCGACGCCTGCGAGGAAGAGTCCAAGTTTGAGTTCCTCTATTCCATGGACAAGACCCTGCGCGAGAGAGTCGATACCGTCGCCCGCGAGGTCTACGGCGCAGACGGCGTGGACTGGCTGCCGGATGCTGAAAAGAAACTTGAAATGCTTGATTCCGATCCCCAGTTCAAGGACTACTCCACGATGATGGCCAAGACGCACCTGAGCCTGTCCCATGAGCCCACCTGGAAGGGCGTGCCCAAGGGATGGAGACTGCCTGTGCGCGACATTTACATCTACTCCGGCGCCAAGTTCCTGGTCCCGGTGGCCGGCGCCATCCCGTTTATGCCCGGCACCAGTTCCAGCCCGGCCTACACCAAGGTCGATGTGGACACTGAAACCGGAAAGGTAAGCGGACTTTTCTAGGAACCATCCTTAAAATATCCGAATAATAAAAACCCCGGGGTCATCGAGCACCCCGGGGTTTTTCATTTCACCATTCACAGCTCACAGCTGACTATTCACTATCCACTATTAACCATTCCCTATTCCCTATTCCCTATTCCCTAT
>JBKHFD010000087.1:0-7220 GCA_046540355.1 Desulfobacterales bacterium | reverse complement strand
CAAAAATATGTCCGCAGTGCGGGCTTATAAATTATCCACGGGTGAGCCCTGCGGTAATTGTGGCAGTGGTAAAAAACGGTCAAATCCTTCTTGCCCGCAACAAGCAGGCCCGCATTCCCTTCTACAGCGTGCTTGCGGGATTCGTTGAACCCAGCGAAACCCTTGAGCAATGCGTTGAGCGTGAGGTCGGTGAAGAGGTGGGGATAACGGTCGAAAACATTCGCTACTTCGGAAGCCAGCCCTGGCCGTTTCCCAATTCGCTGATGATCGGATTTACCGCTGAATATGCGTCAGGAGAGATCCAAATCGATTCCGGGGAACTGTCAGACGCCGGCTGGTTTGACAAAAACAGCCTCCCCCGGGTACCCCCGGCTTTAAGCATTGCCGGGCAATTGATCGAATGGTTTGTCAAAAATCGCTCTATCTAAAACCGGTTGGTTTTCTTCTCCGGTTCCGGATCTGAGCACAGAAGATTTTTTAAGAAAATCATTTCAAGGGAGATGATTCCATCTCCGGTTTATATTTATGGCAAATTATTTTCAATATCAAGAAAGAAGGGTTCTTTATGGAAGATCGCATCAAGCTGGGCATCAGCGCCTGCCTGCTGGGAGAAAACGTTCGTTATAACGGCGGACATAAGCTGGATCATTTTCTCCGCGACACTTTGGGCCGATACGTTGAATACGTGCCCGTATGCCCTGAAGTTGAGGCCGGCTTCGGGGTTCCCAGGGAAACCATGCAGCTGGTGGGAGATGTGGATGCCCCTCGTCTGGTAAAGACAAAATCCCGCACGGATCATACGGAGCAAATGCGGCGGTGGGCGAAAAAACGGGTAAAGGAGCTGGAAAAGGAGGATTTGTGCGGCTATATTTTCAAAAAGGACTCTCCCAGCAGTGGCCTTATGAGGGTTAAGGTCTATAATGAAAAGGGCATGCCGGAGAAAAAGGGGGTCGGTCTTTTTGCCCGGGAGTTTGTCAACCATTTTCCCTTAATCCCCGTGGAGGAGGAAGGCCGGCTCCACGATCCTGAGCTTCGGGAAAATTTCATCGAGCAGATTTTCACCTTCAAGAGATGGCGAAACACACTTTCTCAAAATCCCGGCATAGGAGGTGTAGTGGATTTTCATTCCAGAAACAAGCTGCTTTTGATGGCACATAGCCCGGATTATGCGCGCAGCATGGGTAAACTCGCCGCCGGGGCTGTAAAAATGGATCAGCATGAGCTTCGCGGCGAATATGAAGCACAGTTGATTGCCGCCCTGCGCCTGAAGGCCACGGTCAAAAAGCATCTCAACGTGCTGCAGCACATCATGGGCTATTTCAAAAAACAGCTTTCCGCAGATGAAAAGAAGGAAATGCTCGAAACACTCGATCAGTTCAAGGCGGGCTACCTGCCACTGCTGGTGCCAATAACCCTTGTCAACCATTATACGCGCAAATACGAGCAGCAGTATCTCAAACAGCAGACCTATTTAAATCCACATCCGCTTGAGCTTAAGCTGCGCACATATTTGTAAGCCGGGCTTTGTGACGGCAAAAGGCGATCGGGGCTGGTATGTGCTTTATCTCACAGATCTTTTATACAAGAATCTGTAAAATGCCATATCCGGGGTTTATCTGAAATAATGCCGCACTTGAAAATTGACTCCCCGGCTATCTATAAAGGAGCCATATTAATTCCGCCAGGCATGATCAGCTCTGTTTGGCCTCCTCTTCCTTGCGCAGCTCCTTTCTAAGGACCTTGCCGACCGCCGACTTTGGCAGATCCTCGCGGAACTCCACAATCTTGGGGGCCTTATAAGGTGCAAGCTTGGTCCGGGCAAATTCCATAATGTCCTTGTCCGTTGCTTGCTCCCCCGCTTTGAGCACAATAAATGCTTTTACAGTCTCCCCCCGGTATTCGTCAGCCACACCAACGGTGACCGCATCGGCTACCTTGGGATGCTGGTATAGCACTTCGTCGACTTCGCGGGGGTATATATTGTAACCCCCGGCAATGATCATGTCTTTTTTCCGGTCCACGATATGGAAGTAATCATCTTCATCCATGACCGCGATATCGCCGGTATAAAGCCAGCCATCCTCGGTGAGCTGGTTTCGGGTTTCCTCCGGGTTGTTCCAGTATTCGGCCATTACCAGCGGGCTCTTAAACAGAATTTCTCCCGGCTCACCCTTGGGCACGTCTTCTTTGCCCTCGATCAGGTCGACCAGGCGGATGTCAGCATCCGGAAACGGGACACCGATGCTGCCGGTTTTCTTAAGGCCCATAACCGGATTGGATATACCAAGGGAAGTGGTCTCGGACATGCCCCAGCCCTCGCTATAGTTAATGCCCATATCGACTACCCGATCAATTAACTCGGTGGCCAGCGGTCCGCCGCCGCTGTTTAGCATCCCTATCCGACGGTCAAGTTCCAGCTCCTCAGCCCTGGGGTGATTTATCACCGCGTTGATCATGGTGGGGACCGCAGGAAAAAAATTTATTTCATCAAAGCCCGAAATGATTCCCATAAGCTCGTCCACCTCGAAGCGGGGAACCAGAACCTGGGTGGCGCAGTTATAAATAGAAGTGTTTAGGACCACGATGGTTCCGTAAACGTGAAAAAAGGGGAGCACGGCAAGAGTTGTCTGCCTTTCGGTAGGGATTCTGGAAAGGTAGGCAGCCCCCCAGTTGGCGGCCTGGATGGTGCCGGCCACGAGGTTGCGGTGGTTAAGGACCGCACCCTTGGGGATTCCGGTGGTGCCTCCGGTGAATTGTATCAGGGCGGGATCTTCCGGCTTGATGTCCACCCGGGGCGGCCCGGCACTTACCGCATTATCCAGGATCTCGCTGAAATGACGCCAACCTTCCTCGAGTTCCAACTCCCGCGCCGTGCTAACCGGAAAACCTTCTATAAAATCGGTAACTTTTGTGACCACCACCCGGGGGATCCGGACCCTCTGGGTCAGGGAATGAATATTGGGCAGCACCATATCAAAGGTAAAAAGTGTGCTAACCCCTGTATTTTCACAAATGGCTGAGAGTTCATCAGCCGTGTACATGGGATTTAAATTAACCACGACGGCGCCAAGGGAAAGCGTTGCGTAAAAAGCGATCACGTACTGAGGGCTGTTGGGCAGGTGCAGTGCCACCCGGTCGCCTTTTTTAACCCCCATCTCCCCCATTACCCTGGCCATGGCCAGCACTTTTTTCCGGAGCGTCCAGAATGTGGTCTGTGAGCCATAAAAATCAAGCGCGGGCTTATCCGGGAAGATCTTGGAGGCCTGCATAAGAAATTGACTTGCGGGTATCTGAGGATACTTAAATGTTTCAGGCACCTGATAATCATAATGCCGCTGCCAGGGTCTGCTTTGCATAGAGTCACCTCTTTTTTTATCTGGTTTGCAGAAAAACCAAAAAACCCGGGCCTTTTATCCTGCACGGGGCCCTGGATTATCCGCGTCTTGGAGAAGATTGAATATGAAAACTTTCAGGGTGCGAGTTCATATCTGAATGGTGTTTAATGATAAAAATATCTGACACGCTTCTAAATCTAGTTTTGCAAAAATGAACATAAATTTCAAGCAAAATGTATGGCCCGGGCGCTCTTCATCTACGGTGCAATAAAGGACAGGAGGCCTTTCCCGTCAAAATACTATCTTCTCTCCGGCCGGCCCAGGAGATAGTAGACCAGTCCCAGGACTAAAATGGCCCCTATGAGCAGGCCAAAGGACAGGGGGTCCTTGTCTTCCAGACTGGCCACAAAGAGTTTACGTATAAAGGCTACAAGGGCAAGATCCACAAATAAGCTCACATGAAAGGCTCCGCCCTTGAGCTGTTCAATCTGCGCATGCAGCAATTCCACCATCATCCATAATATCAGCAGGGAGCCAAGGGCCCTGATTACACCCTGTTCCACATTGGATGTAACGGCAAAAGCAATATCGTTTCCCAAAAGAGCAATGATCCCGCCAGACATGACAAGAAGCCCGACCACGAGCATTATATTCAGGCCGTGCATAATCCGCTCTGCCCAGCGCACCAGCCAGTATTCCACCCGTTTGGAAAGAAAAACCTTTTTCAGCTCCGCCTCCCGGTATGAGTTGGTCATAATGTCCAGGTTGATATCCCAGAGTTTGTCCAGCGTTTCGATAAGGGCTTCCCGCTTTTTCTCCTCGGTTACCGCCTGGAAAATGATTTGCTGACTGTATCGCCTTATAAAGTTCATGGCCGCATTCACATAGTGTCCTTCCAGACCTATGCGGACATGAGTCTTTCCCGCCTGTTCCAGTTTGTGGTGCAGGCGGTGATCAAGGGATGCCGTGAGTATGAGGTTCAGCCAGTATTTGAAGGTCTTCTTGCGTTTGTTAACCGCTTCCCGGGTGGGGAAAAAAGAGGCGGTATAAGAATTTTCATGCAGCATCTCATAAAAGTCATCGGCAAACTGGTCCTGAAGGGGCAGCAGGATTTCGGCCAGGCGGGCCCTGTGCTCCTCATCGTGAGCTGTGTAGTTGTAATGAGTCAATAGCTCTTCCATGATCGGCATGAAAAGTGTCTCCTTTGTATTACGGCATTTTCGCAGGAAAAATACGGCCCGATACGGCAGGCAGCAGCCCCCTTTGCTTCAATACAATTAATTTGTAAAGTGTTTGCGGATATTCTATAATTTTATTACTTGCAACAGTTTTTGCAAGTAATAATAAGGTGATCGACAGTCCCTTGTTCCATGGATTACTGTTGTATCATAATGAAGACGCCCGGTATTCCGGACAAATCTCGGGATTTTCAGGGGAGGGGCCCGCAGCAGCAGATTAATTCCAAATAACGGGTTTTAATGCTTGGCAGCCTGGTTAAATAGAAAACTGCCAAAAGCGGATATAACCAGTACAATAAAGCAGAAAAGAGAGCTCTTCATGCATCCAGATCTTCATGCATCCAGACCCATTGATGCTGCAATCGCAGGGTCATACAGGTTGATCCCCGCGCCGCCGGTGCGCCTGGCAATGGCGCGGACAAAGCCGAGGTATTCTCCCCGGTCTTTTTCCAGGGCTTCGGCATCAGAAGGAAAAATCGATCTTCCTGTTTCCTCGAGCACCTTTTCAAACTCGTACCAGTAGCGCCAGCCCTCCTCGAGGGTATCAGCCGTTATATTGCTGATGCCGCCGGTGCACTGCCAGTGTTCATGCCACCATTCAGACGTCTTAAAGCTCCAGCACTCCTCATCCCAGAAGCGTTTCCCGTTGGACTGGGGCCGGAACAAGTGAGACGGGACCGTTCTTATCGGCCGGGTCAGGCCCGGCCCTGACATGCCCACAAATCCCCCGGGACGCACAAAACGCATAAGATAGCCCAGGTAAAGAACATCGGTTCCGAAATACTGGTAGGCGTCAAAGGAGACCACTGCATCGAAAAAGTTTTCCGGAAAGGCAAGCGCGTGGGCTTCGGCCCTTATAGGGAAGACCGAATCTCCGGCGCCGGCGGCCTCGGCTCGTTTCCGGTTGTAGCCCGGGCTGATCCACAAATCCGCGGCCCACACCTGAACCCCGAATTCCCTGGCCATGAAAACGCTGGTCATGGCTTTTCCGCACCCGAGATCAAGCACCCGCATTCCCGGCTCAAGGGGCAGGTCCCGCAGGAGCCATTCGGCCAGCCACAGGGGGTGAGGCCCCATCTGGTTGTCCAGGATCCAGTCCGGGTCGTACTTTGACGACAGCGGAAATTCGGGCTTGCGGAGCAGGTCTCTTGTATCGTTCATCATTTCTGCATACATCGGATTATTAAGGAACAGGAACTTGCTTTTGGTGTTTCAATGTATAACAGGTTTCCAATTGTGTGCAAAGTGTTCTTCACCACGATCATAGCGGACCTGCAAGGGACAAAGCTTAAAATTGGCGCAGAAAGTGCGTCCCTTTTACCCTTGTTCTGCAAGGATTTCCGAGGCCATGCTGCTGAAGTAGCTGCTGTCGGATGCCGCGGCTTCACGCAAAAGCCGTTTAGCCTTGTCTTTCTCCACCCCCTGATCCAGCATCAGCTTGCCTGCCAGGATATGTAGCTGCGTACGGTATGGGGATTTCTCGGGCATCAGACGCAGGGCCTCGCGATAGTGCTCCAGGGCCTTGCCTTTGTCCTGACCGGCATACCAGGGAAGCACTTCATAGTAGAGGCCCATGTGCATGAGCAGGACGAATCCATCATATTGCCTGTCAATGTCGTAGGCTTTCTTTAAGTGTTTGTGCGCCTTGTCCTTGAGGCCCTGGCTGAGAATGGCCCATATGCTCGCGCCTTTGGCGTATCCACCGACGTTAACCGCATAATACAAGTGCCCTTCCACTTTTTCCGGCTCGAGGGCGATGGCCTTTTGCGCCAGCTCCATTCCTTGTTTGCCAAAGGACTCGCCGACTTTTTCCGCATCATCCAGTTCGCCGATTACGGCCATTCGCGTGATCACGCGGCAGGACCTGGAGGCCTTCCAAAACGCCTCGTAACTGTCCGGGTGCTGTCTGGCGATCTGTTTGTAGAGTGTCACCGATTGTTTGAGGCTGTCCATGCTCCCCTCGGCATATAGCAGGTCCGCTCTGTCCAGTTTCTCCTGTTCCCGGGCTGCAGCCGTGGTATTGAGCAATCCGAGCATAATTACAAGGCACGCCAGAAAAGCCATGTGCATCACGGCTCGTTTGTTCAGGGTCTGAATTAATACGGTAAAATGTTTTTTTGTCATGCAGAAAATCCTAATTGTTCATTTTATTATTCAGGATTCGTCCTGATTTTGCCTTCAGTCCAGAAACGGGCATGTCGGCGGGAGTCGTTTTAGCCCCGTAATGCCGCCCCGTTAATGGCAAACCAGTCAAAAGCCTTGCTGTTCGCGGGACTGTTTGGCTTTACGTTGCCGGGTTGGCATACACCGAGATTGAGCAGGGCTATACCTATTCTTCACCCCGGAGTGCCAGCTGGACGGCAAAACTATGTCTTGTTGGATTCTTTGTGGCTGCGAAAAGGAGAGTTTCAGGGAGTGGGATTCCAGGCTTTTCCCGGCGGGAGCCCGGAAGTTGATTTTACCTTGCCTGTCGCACTTTTTGAGAAACCGAATTTTATGTTCTATATAAGACGCTTTGCGTAAACCTTCAAACCCAACACTAACTATTATTTAATATACTGCGCATTCTGAATTTGTCAAACCAATTATTATCCCTATTACATTCCTTATTATTATCCCTTGACAGGGTAAAAATTTACGATATGGT
>JBKHFD010000086.1:0-7309 GCA_046540355.1 Desulfobacterales bacterium | reverse complement strand
TGCTGCCCTGCTGCCGGATAAAAAAACCTTAAAACCCCGCCGCTTAGACCGTCGGAAACAATCTTACATAACAAAAGAAAGAAGACTCCCCATGTCAATGACGCAACAGGAAAATGCGCCCGCGGATTTCCGCGGCTTAAATATCTCCGCCCCGCTGCTCCGGGCCGTTAAAGATTCCGGATATGAAACCCCC
Organism: Desulfobacterales bacterium; assembly: GCA_046540355.1. Lineage (GTDB taxonomy): Bacteria > Desulfobacterota > Desulfobacteria > Desulfobacterales > Desulfosalsimonadaceae > Desulfosalsimonas. The sequence continues at coordinate 7,116 of JBKHFD010000086.1, read as the reverse complement.
ACGCCGATCCAGGCACAGACCATCCCGCACCTGATGACCGGAAAAGACCTTATCGGCCACGCCCAGACCGGCACGGGCAAGACCGCGGCCTTTGCCCTGCCGATTCTCTCGCGCATCGACCTGAAAAACCGCGCGCCCCAGGTGCTGGTCCTGACCCCCACCCGGGAGCTGGCCATCCAGGTCTCCGAATCCTTTCACCGCTATGCCGGGCACATGGAAAATTTCCGGGTGCTGCCCATTTACGGGGGCCAGGATTACAGCAGCCAACTGCGGCGCCTCAAGCAGGGCGTCCATGTGGTGGTGGGCACCCCGGGCCGGGTTATGGACCACATGCGGCGCAGGTCCCTGAAGCTCGACGCGGTGACCACACTGGTCCTCGATGAGGCGGACGAAATGCTGCGCATGGGATTTATCGACGACGTGGAATGGATCCTGGACAAAACCCCGGCAGGCCGCCAGATTGCCCTGTTTTCCGCCACCATGCCAAAGGCGATATTAAATATCGCACAAAAACACATGAACCGGCCCGCCCACATCTCGGTCAAATCCAAAACCATGACGGTTTCCGCCACCCGGCAGCGCTACTGGATCGTGGGGGAAAACCACAAGACCGACGCCTTGACCCGGATACTGGAGGCAGAGCCATTTGACGGGGTGATCGTGTTTGTCCGCACCAGGACCGCCACACTGGATCTGGCCAAAAAGCTCCAGGCCCGCGGGTATCTGTGCACGGCCCTGAATGGGGATATCTCCCAGAACCTGCGGGAGCAGACCCTTTCCCGGCTGAAATCCGGGCACATCGACATCCTGGTGGCAACCGACGTGGCCGCCCGGGGTCTGGACGTGGAGCGCATCAGCCACGTGATCAACTATGATGCTCCCTATGACCCGGAGGCCTATGTCCACCGTATCGGCCGCACCGGCCGGGCCGGCCGCAGCGGGGAGGCCATTTTGTTTGTCACCCCTCGCGAAAAGCGTCTTTTGCAGGCAATTGAAAGCACCACCCGCCAGCAGATCGAGATGCTGGAGCTGCCCACCACCGAGATGATCAATGACAAACGAATCGCCCGGTTCAAGCAGTCTGTCACAGACACCCTGGCGCAAAACGATCTTTCGTTTTTCCGGGACCTCATGGACCAGTACCGCCAGGAGCACGACGTACCGGCCCTGGATATCGCCGCGGCCCTGGCCAGGATGTTCCAGGGCCAGACCCCGATGCTGATGCCGGAAAAGGCCGGGCACAAGGTGATTGGTTTTGAAAAGCCCGGCGGCGGCAAAACCGGGAAGAAGCCCTTTGTGCAGTACAAAAAGGGCGGGTTTTCTTCCGCCAAAAAAAGGGACACCGGCAAGCGCGCGGCCAAACCAGCCGGGTCAAAAAAACATAAAAACCTGAAGCCTTGACAACCAAGAGAAGGCCGGCTATACTCCAGGACAGTGACAGGCAGGATTTGGAGAGCCGTTTAGAACTTTATAATAAAGCATAACATTTGATGCAACAAGGCGGATGGATAGTCCGTCAACCAGTTATAAAGCGGAGAGATGGCCGAGTCGGCTGAAGGCGCTCGCCTGCTAAGCGAGTAAGGGGGGAAACCTCCTTCGAGGGTTCGAATCCCTCTCTCTCCGCCAAATCAGATACTTAGCCCGGCCGAAAGGCAGGGCTTTTTGTTGGTGAGCCTGGTTTGGCCACCACTCTGGCTACCATGCTGTAAATCTTCCGTATATAAAATACTTGCTCCGCCGGAAATAGCTGCTTCAATTTTCCGTTTTTTTCTTTATTTAAAAAGGCACCAGCTTGCCAACGATATCAGTAATCCAAGAGCGCCTGAAATATGCACCTTGATTTTGACAGTCCTCAAAAGAGGCGAGTGCCGGGCCTTGCCATATAAGAGAGCATCCCTGGAGCGCAAGGGTTTTCTATTTTTATGATCCCGGGGAGTACAGGATATAAATCTGGCTGGTGAAAAGGGTCGCAGGCCACAAGAGCAGAATAACCCAATATTTAAGAAGGGAGGACTGATGGAATCTAAAACAGCACAGGCGATCGGTCTTAAGTACAACCCAGTGGCCGTGGTACTGGCAGACGAAAAACCGGAGAAAGCCCTGCAGTTTAAAGAGGGAAAGCAGGGATGTGTAATGTTCATGTTTGCAAATGCAGCAAAAGGAAGGATGGCGGCTTTTGATGCTGAAACCTGCGGCTGTCCCGGAGGGGCAGTGGGGCTGGGTTTCGGCAATGCATACCATTATTTTCCCGGGGGAGTGGACTGCTTTGCCCGCTTTCTGTCATCAGGAAATACCGGATGGGAAAAGGGCGAACAGGTTGCAGAAGGTCTTAAAGGGGCTGCGGGAGAAGAATTTACAGAAGATTTTCTTTACGGAGAAAGATATAAAAAAAGCCCGGAACTCGTGGAGCAGTGGATAGAAGAACTGCCCATAACACAAATCAAAACCCGATATGTTTTGTTTGAGCCTCTTTCCCAGGCGGACCCCGGGGCAAAGACCCCTGAAAACGTGGTTTTTACAGTTGATGCAGATCAACTCTCAGCCCTGGTCATACTTGCCAATTACGCAAGAAAAGGCAGGGAAAACGTAAGCATCCCCTGGGCCGCCGGGTGCCAGAACTTGGGCATACTGCCCTGGCACGAGGCTGAATCTGAAAACCCCAGGGCTGTGGTGGGACTGACCGACATTTCAGCCAGAAAGGCGGTGCGCAAACTTTTCGGCCAGGAATATCTCACCTTTGCAATGCCCTGGAAGATGTTTCTGGAAATGGAGGAAAACGTAGAGGGCAGCTTCTTGGAAAGGCCCACATGGCGATCCCTTCAGGAAACCAAAAAGTAGGCATTATTTTTTGCATGCAAAAATTTCTGTCTCTGCCGGCATATACCTGATTTGATGCTGAAAATTTAATGTTATTGCAATGGACTGGGAGAAAGTATGCAAAGACCACTCTTTGATAGATGAAAAAATCGCGGAGCGCTTAGTGAAGCTGGGTAATATAGCACCCCAGGTAAGCATCAACGGACCCAGGGAATTTACGGAATTTTTTGATCCTTTTTGTAACGGGAGTGGTGTTTGCAAAACAAGGCTAAGTCTGGAATCGACAATCAAAGGTATGGGATCTTTCCCAGATTCTTTTTCCGGCTCACGGCGTCAAGCAGGCCCACGGTTCCGGTCATCATATTATCCCCCCAGGGCGCACCCCAATGGATCGGCAGGCTGCTGCCGGACATGAGGCCACGTTTGGGGCCGGTAGCGATTACGGTCCGGATGTTGCCAAATCCGACAGGTTCCCACAGGTAGGCTCCGTGACCGCCTTCTGCCAGAATTCTTGCGTGCTGAGTCTCTCCGTCGGCGAGTTCGCGGATGATATCTTCAATGCGGGCCAGGGTGACGTCTCGGGTGTGGTATTCCACCATACCGGCTAACCGACCGGCCTGCAATGTAGCCACAACCGTATGGGAGGTTGCCACGTCCAGAACTGCGACAGGTGAGTTGCAGCGGGCGTGGGCGTCTTGAGAGGCCCCGGCCACGGCGGCCATGCCTGAGTCCATTACATAAACCTCGCGTGCATTTAAACGGCTTGCGTCCCGGGCCATGCTCCTTAAACGGTTGAAAGCCTTTGGGACTGTATCGGCTGAAAACAGCAAACTGCAGGGCTCCGGGTTTGCCTCCAACATATCCTTTAACAGATTGTGCCGGAACTCAAGATGGGACACCCCTTTAGGCGCGACACCGTGATCCTGTGCGCACAGGGCAACTGCCTCGAAATCCGTGACAACGCCAAAACCTTCGATGATCCGCTCGATGCGCGCAGGCTGGATATCGCCAAGGACAACGGCAGTGTGCGTCCCATCTGAGATGGTCTGCTCCAAACGCTGGTCATCAGCTAACACTATTCCATATGCTTTCAGCCGGTCCATATCATGATGTAAAGTGGCTGCGGCGGAACGGGAAATCAGCACCTCGCTTTCTGCGGCACGCCGCTTCAGAGCTTCGGTCACCGGGCCGCCCCCCATCTCTACACCTGTCACCGCCAGGGGCCCCGGAGTTTGTTCAATTTCGCAGGCAATGTGGCGCACCGGCGACATTACCACCGCTTTGAAGTGTTCTCCGGCTGCCATATCCCAGCATAAAATATCCATGGTGCCGGCACCAACATCGACCATCAAATAGCGGGTCATATGAGGGTTCCTTCTTTTCTGCCTTGCTGTTTTAAGATGAATTGCCTTGTTTGAAGGGTTCCAACCGTGCAGTTATCCAATAAAACCCCTTTAAAACCATTGACAGACTTTGTTGAAACATATAAAAATATTTAATCTGCGAACAATGTCCATGATGATATCCTCCTGTTCAATATCTTATTATGATCTTATTATGGTTACACAACCCGATCCGAAGATCAAGGGATCATACCTGTTTTAGAGTTTTCAGAAGGATCCGGCTCTTGAAATTCTTTAGCGCTGGCCAAAGGTATCGGCGCGGATCAAAGTTTTAATACTGAAATTTATAGGAAGCCCCAAGGTTCCGAAAGGAATCCTGGACTAAGGAAAGCATAAAAACCCACAAAGGAGATCTTTATGGACAGAAAGACCCATATTGAGCAACTGGATAAGCTATGGGAAAAGAATTGGCCAAAAAATTTTCCACGAGAGCCCGACTACCCTTTTGGCGAAGTCCTTATCACGGACTATCTAAGAAAACGGGCCCAACTCACGCCTGATAAACCATGCGTCATCTATTATGGTGCTGAAATGTCTTTTGGCCAGCTAAATGATTACAGCGACCGTTTCGCTGCATACCTGGCCGGCCGGGGATTGGAAAAAGGCGACAGAGTAGCGGTTTTTATGCCGAACTGCCCGCAATTTCTAATAGCATTTTACGGCATTCTCAAGCTGGGATGTATTCACGTGCCGGTAAATCCCCTGTTTAAAGAGGCGGAATTTGTATATGAGATTCAAGATGCCGACGCAAAAGCCATCGTGGCCCTTGACCTGCTCTACAGCCTGGTTGCTGAAACCCGGGAACAAACCAATCTGGAAGTAATACTTTCCACCCGCTTAACTGACTGGATTCCCGAAAAGCCGACTTTTCCTGTACCGGATTTAGCTCAAATGCCCCGGCAGGAGTGCCCGGGCTCATCGGATTTAATGACCGTGCTCGATGAAAACCCCGGGCCTTGCCCGCAGGTTGATGTTAGTCTGGATGATATAGCAGCACTTAACTATACGGGCGGCACTACAGGCATGCCAAAGGGATGCATACATACCCAGCGCGACATGCTATATACCGCTGCCTGCGTAAACCTTGGAATGGGACTGCCCGACGAAAACGATATGTTTGTGACCTATCTTCCGGTATTCTGGATCGCCGGAGAGGATGCCGGGGTGCTAAGCCCTATATTCACAGGCGTACCCGAGATTCTTTTAACCCGCTGGGATGCGGATGCAGTGCTTAAAGCGATTGACAAGCACAAGGCTACCATTATTTATGGGCTTGTTGACAATATTGTCGAATTAATGGATCATCCGCAAGTATCGCAATACGATCTTTCATCGCTAAGAGAGACGACTGTTTCCTCGTTTGTAAAAAAAGTAAACAAGGAGTACAGGGAGCGCTGGCGGGATCTGACCGGTTGTATAATGAGGGAGAGCAGTTACGGCTTGACCGAAACCCACACCATGGACACACTCACTGCAGGGCTTCAGACCAATGATATGGATCTGGCCAAGCCCGGATTTGTCGGTCTTCCTATGCCTGGAACACGCTTTATGGTGGCGGATTTTGACACTTCCGAACCATTGCCTTTCAATAATGAAGGGGAAATACTGGTTCAATCCCCTTCGGTAATGAAAGCTTACTGGAACAAACCAGATGAGACTGCCCGTCAGTTAGTAGGAGACTGGCTGCATACAGGTGATATCGGCGCGGTGGATGACAATGGATTTCTTTATTACCTGGGCCGCACCAAGGAAATGTTAAAAGTAAAAGGCATGAGCGTCTTTCCCTCCGAGGTGGAAACTCTTCTGGGACAGCATCCGGCAATTGCCGGCAGCGGGGTAATCGGCCGGAGTGATGAGAAAAAAGGCGAAGTACCCGTGGCATTTATACAGCTCAAGCCTGAGTATGAGGGCCAGGTCAGTGAAACCGATCTCACCGCCTGGTGCAAGGAAAAAATGGCCGGCTACAAGGTGCCGGAGATCAGGATCCTGGACCAGCTCCCGCTGACTGCCACGGGCAAGGTGCAAAAAGAACAGCTTAAGGAAAAACTGTAATTTTATGGATGCCGGCTCCGATTAACCCTGCCGTATTCATTTATCAGCCCGGCCGTTTTGGCCGGGCTTTTTTGTTTAAGGATTGGTTCTTGTATGTTACTTATACCGCATCTGATAATGGTATCTATAGGTGTTGAGGCATTGAAGACGCAATACAGCAAAGAGGAAATAAAAAAGATACTGGCGGGACATCAGCCGAGGCATATTTCGCCGCGCGGGCTTAGACCCGCATCAGTGCTTATCCCGTATTATCCCGCCCCTGAAGGTCTGAGCCTGGTTTTTATAAAAAGGCCTGATTACCCCGGAGTTCACGGCGATCAGATCTCTTTTCCCGGTGGAGGCAGAGAGGAAGACGACAGGGACGATCTGGAGACAGCCTTAAGGGAGACCGAAGAAGAGATCGGCGTAAAACAGCAGGATATCGAAGTCTGGGGCTCATTGAGCACACAGCAGACCCTGACCTCAAATTTCAGCATCACCCCGTTTATAGGCGAAATCCCTTACCCCTATGATTTCAAACCCGATGCCAGGGAGGTAGAGCGCCTGATCATTATCCCGTTTTCCCACCTGCTGGCCGCGGAAACATATTCGTTCGGCTCCTATAACTGGAAGGGCATGGAGTTTCAAAGCGATTTGTATCAATACGGAAATGATGTTATCTGGGGGCTTACCGCAAGGATTTTGAATAATCTTATTGTGCTTTTAAAAACCGGCGAGGAGCCTTATTAATCCATGCCACGAAAAAAAGGCGGGCCTTTTTTGCCCGCCTTTTTCAAATATAAAGCTATGGGCTACTGCCAGTTTTCGCAGAGGACCTCAAAGTGGTCTCTTGGATGAGCACATG
>JBKHFD010000085.1:0-7439 GCA_046540355.1 Desulfobacterales bacterium | reverse complement strand
CCGGTCGAGGAAATAATCGAATATGTAAAGGACTGCAAAAAAGTCCTGGTTCTCGGCTGCAACGAATGCGTTACCGTATGCGAGGCAGGCGGGAAAAAAGAGGCTGGCGTGCTGGCTTCGGCCCTGCGCATGTACTTTGCCAACCATGGCGCAGAAGACGCCCGGGTCGACGAGCGGACCCTGGAGCGGCAGTGCGATCACGAATACCTGGAGGAAATCCGGGACATAGCCGACCAGTATGATGCCATAGTCTCGATTGCCTGCGGGGTGGGGATCCAGTTCACCGCGGAAAAATACCACTCCATACCGGTATATCCGGGTGTAAACACCTGCTTTCTGGGCGCAACAGAGCAGCGGGGACTGTGGACTGAAAGATGCCAGGCCTGCGGCCAGTGCATCCTGGCCTACACCGGAGGGATCTGCCCGGTGGCAAGATGCGCCAAGCGGCTGTTAAACGGACCCTGCGGAGGCTCTTCCAACGGCAAATGCGAAATAAACAAGGATCTGGACTGTGCCTGGCAGCTGATCATTGACAGGTTAAACGCCATAGACCGGCTGGATCTTTACGAAAAACTCTTTGATATCAAGGACTGGTCCACTGACCGGGCCGGCGGACCCAGAAAAGTCCAGAGGGAGGATGTACAAATATGAGCGCGAAAACTCCGAGCAAACTGGAAAAAATAATGGCTGCGGGTCATCTGGGCGTAACCTCGGAATGCGGTCCGCCCCGGGGAAGCGACCCTGAAGTGATCAAGAAAAAGGCAGAGCTGTTAAGAGGCTATGTTGACGCCATAAACGTAACAGACAACCAGACCTCCGTGGTGCGCACCAGCAGCCTGGCCACCTGCATTCACTTAAAACTCATGGGCCTGGAACCTATTCTCCAGATGGTAACCAGGGACAGAAACAGGATAGCCCTGCAAAGCGACATACTGGGCGCGGCCTCCTTTGATATATACAATGTTCTGTGTCTTTCAGGCGATCACCAGAGCTTCGGCGATCACCCCCAGGGCCAGAACGTCCATGATCTCGACTCCATGCAGCTTGCTTGGACCGCGCGGCAAATGCGGGATGAAGGCAAGTTTTTGGGCGGAGACGAAATAAAACGCCCCCCGCAGATGTTTGTGGGTGCTGCGGCAAACCCGTTTGCAGATCCCTTTGAAATCAGGGTGCCCAGGCTGGCCAAAAAGATAGAGGCAGGCGCGGAATTCATCCAGACCCAGTGCATCTACAACCTTGACAAGTTCGAAAAATGGGTCAAACAGGCAGAAGACCGCGGGCTTACGGAAAAATGCTACATCATGGCCGGAGTAACCCCATTTAAATCCGCCGGTATGGCAAAATACATGAAAAACCGGGTTCCGGGCATGGATGTACCCGATGACGTGGTAAAGCGCATGTCAGATACCCCGAAAGGCCAGCAGGCAGAAGAAGGAATCAACATCTGTGTGGAGACCATTCAACGGCTAAAGGAGTTAAAAGGCGTCAAGGGTTTCCACATCATGGCCATTGAATGGGAGGAAAGGGTCCCGGAGATCGTGGAGCGCGCCGGCCTGCTGCCGCGGCCTGAAACCGATTAAAAAAACGGCCTTACCGTTAGTTAATTTTACCACAGGTAAAAACCGCTCCGGTATTCAGCGTTCCTGCATACCGGAGCCGCCCTTTTCAAAAACCGGGAACCCCTCGCGCATTATAAATGCGAAAAGCTTCAAAGTGAAACGGCATAGTCTGCTCAAAATTGCCTTAAAATGCTATGATGCAGGATGGAGACTATTCATCCCCGCTTTATTTCTAAGCTCCCGGCTCAGGGATGGTTATGAGGAACGAAGACTTGCATCCGCCCTGCCTCGGGCCGAGCTTTGGATCCAGGCCGCATCCGGAGGGGAGGCTTATCTGGCATGCTCCCTTATACGTGAACTCCAGCCGGACAGAGAGTTGAGGGTACTGGTCACCACCAATACCCGCCAGGGCATGGACATACTTGAAAAAGCCAGGGCCGGCATATCCGCTGACTCTTCCGGCATAACCATGCTATTGGGATGGTGCCCCTTTGACAGACCGGCAATAATGGAAAAGGCGGTTTCCCGGGTAAATCCCACACTAACCGTACTGCTCGAAACTGAGATCTGGCCCGGACTGCTCTATGCATTAAAGCGCCGCAATAGGCCGGCCTGGATAATAAACGGCAGGATTACAAAAAAAAGTTTTTCCGGCTACCGGAAAATACAGCCAATGATGCGGCAGTTGCGCCCGGAGAAGATTTTTGCGGTATCAGAGGCATACGCAGCAAGATTTTCCGACCTGTTCGGCAAAGACATCGTATCTGTAATGCCCAACATGAAATTTGACACTCTGCCTTCTGAAAAAGATTCCGCCGGCCGGGATGGCAGACTGCAGGGAATACTGAATAAAGAGGCAAAATTCATGATCCTGGGCTCCATCAGAAGGCAGGAGGAAAAACAGGTCAGAAACATAATAAAACATGTGCATTTAAACCACCCGGATGCGATCATTGGTTTGTTTCCAAGACATATGCACAGAATAAATCACTGGAAACGCGAATTGACCAAAATGGCAATGGCCTGGCAGCTGCGCTCGAAACTACATACCACGGCAGAGCCCGGCAGGGTAATCCTGTGGGACAAATTCGGCGAACTCTCCCAGGCTTATCCGGCGGCTGATGCCGTATTTATCGGAGGAAGCCTTGCCCCCCTGGGCGGTCAGAACTTTTTGGAACCCCTTGTTCACGGATGCAGAGCAGTTATAGGGCCATACTGGGAAAACTTCTTCTGGACGGGAAAAGAAATTTTTGCCAAAGGACTTGTAATAAAAGAAAGCAACTGGCAGTCAGCAGCCGGGCAGTTGGTCAGACAGCTTGAAAATCCCGGGGAAAAAGAAGAAATCCGCAGAAAGGCGCTGTGCTACATAACCGCACGCCAGGGAGGGACAAAAACAAGCTGCCGGATCATTGAAAAATACCTGCGAACCGACTTTGCAAAGGAGGCCTCATGAGCAGCCCCGGATTGCCGGAATGCTACGGCATAATACCGGCCCGCTACTCATCAACCCGGTTTCCGGGGAAGCCGCTGGCCCAAATCTGCGGAAAACCCATGTTCTGGCATGTCTATACACGGGCAATGCAGTGCCCGGAACTTGACCGCGTGATAATTGCCACGGATGACAGAAGGATTGCCGATGCAGCCCGCGAACTTGAAGTACCTGTCATCTTGACCCGAAACGACCACGCAAGCGGAACAGACCGGGTCCATGAAGCCGCATCCCGTTTAAACACAGAGCCCCACGAGATCGTTGTAAACATCCAGGGAGACGAGCCCCTGCTTGATCCGCAGATGCTCTCTGCTTTAATACGCCCCTTTGCGGATCCGGGAACATCCGTAACCACCCTGGCCCATAGAATGGATTTGCAATCCGCGCAAAATCCCGACAGGGTCAAGGTGGCTATAGCTCCTGGGGGCCGGGCTCTTTATTTTTCCCGGGCCACGATTCCTTATCCGAGGGATGAAGAAGAAACCGAATTCTTCTGTCACATAGGCTTATATGCTTTTCGCAGAAAAGCCCTGGACGAATTCGTAGGCCTTGCTCCCGGGCACCTGGAAAAAATTGAAAAGCTGGAGCAGCTCCGGCTCCTTGAAAACGGCATTGAAATACATGTCGAGTTAACAGAAAATAAAAGCATGAGCGTGGACCGGCCAGAGGATCTTAAACGAGTAATCAGGCAAATGGAAAAAAGAGCTGACATATGACCCGATCTTTAATTGACCGTATAAATGACCTGTTTAACAACAGAAAGGCTAGAAAAATTTTTCTTAAACTGCGCTTTGTCATCATTCTTATCCTCTTTGTACTGATCCTGCCGCTGCTTGATAAAAAATGGTTTTTCCCGGGTCTTGCAGTATCGGTTTTCGGCGAAATAATACAGCTCTGGTGTTTTGCCACCATCAAGACAAAAAAACGGCTTACCACCCACGGCCCCTACATGCTTGTGCGCAATCCCATGTATATAGGCCGTTTTTTTCTGGTCTTCGGAATCCTGATGATAACCGGCAACCCCTGGATTATGATGGCCTGCATCATTGTGTACTATTTTTACATGACAAACCGGGTAAAACGGGAGGAAAAGCTTTTATCCGGAATATTCGGCCGGGACTACTCAGAATACTGCAACCGTGTGCGCCCTTATATGCCGACTGTAAACAGCTATTTTGATCCCAAAAGACTTTTTGAATTCGACACGGAAAGCTTCGCCCAGAATCACGGAGTTCGCAACATGGCGGCCGTGGGGATCTGTTACCTGGTATTGTACATATTCACCTTCGTGCAGCCGCTTTAAGAAGAAATACTTACCTTCTTCTGCCCTTTGTCCCCATGGGATATCCTTTTAAAATCCAGAGTCTTCGCCTGCGGTTAAGGCGCTGGAGACGAGCTTTTCTGCCCTCGTCCATAAGATCAGGGCGCAGCTTGAACCAGATCTTATAAACCCCCGAAAGATCAATCTCTTTTAACAATCCGTGAACAACAGACGGTATCATGTTTAAGTCAAGGCAGGACTGAAAATCCAGCAGCACCGGGGCTCCTTGTTCATCGATCAGGATGTTGCGCCTGTTCCTCAGATCCAGATGAACTATATTTCTTTCATGCATCCGGTGCACAAGTTCCTCCAATGCAGGAAAAAACCCGTCCGGGATTTCATCTGCACCGGCCGCACGAAGGGTTTTGCCATACACAAACCTGTATCCGACAGCATATTCGTCAAGCATAAAGGGTTCCTGCGGAATGCCATCTATTCCCTCAAGCCGGGCAAAAGCCCGGTATTCCCGCTTTACCATCCACTTTCCCCAAATTTTTTTCACAAGGGGCGGGCAGGGGGAAAAATCCTTGATAGTGTAGTGTTTCCCGTTAAAACCGAGGCGGACAAGATCGGCATTGCCCCACCTTCCTCTGGAAAGCATTTCTGCAGGCAGATTTTCCATCATCTGTCTGGTTATCCTAACTCCCATTATCAGGCCTCCTTGATTCTGCCGGCCAGTTTCTCGCGTACAAAACCGACAAACCTCTCTTCTTCCTCCGTATCCGTAAAAACCAGACGCACCCCGATAACCGCAACCCGGACCCAAGCCGGCAGCCTGCCCGCGATCCTGACAAAATCCTTATCAGTGGTGGCCAGCAGTTCCGATGAGCAGCTCCTTGATGCTTCCACAATATTGTGAAGGTCTTTTTGCGTGTATAAATGATGATCAGCAAATCCTGAAAAACCTGAAAGTTTTCCCAGGCGGCTCTCCAGCATATTCCTGAATTCAAGATTCTGCGCAATTCCGGAAAAGGCGAACACGCGCCGGTTCTCCATGAATGAAAAGTCCGGTGATTCTAAAAATCCTGAGGCCGAAACAGCTGAACTGTCATCTCCGGCGTAAATGCCTGCGACATAGGGGGCATGATTCGCGCGGAAAACCGGGATACCGGATTGTACATAAGTTCCGGCGACAAAACCGGCAGCCTGGGTGAAGCGGGTTGCCACAAGCGCGTCAGCACGCCTTAGCCCGGAAGCCGGCTCCCTTAACACGCCCCTCGGAAGCATGAAGCCATTGCCTGTTCCCTGTTTTGCATCCATTAACACGAGGTCAAGATCCCTGTGCAGACGCCGGTGCTGAAACCCGTCATCCAGAATAACCATATCAGGATCAAATTCGGCAACAGCCCGCATGCCGCTTCTGTAACGGTTGCCGCCCACAAGCACCGGTACTCCTTTAAGCCGGCAGGCCATTAAAAGAGGTTCGTCACCGGCAGTCTGAAAATCGGCAAGCAGATTGCGGCCGTCGCTGACAACCGCACCGTCTTTTTCCGCCCCGCCCTTGTAGCCGCGGCTCAATACCGCCGGGCGGTATCCCATCTGCTGTATAAGCTTTGCCATATATATGGTCATAGGGGTTTTTCCGGTGCCCCCGGCTGTAATATTTCCAACCGAAATGACCCTGCAGGGCAGCGCTCTGGGCTGGAAAATGCCAGTGCGGTAACAAAAGTTCCTCAAACTCACAGCCCCGCCGTATAAAAGCGAAGCACCGTGCAACAGACCGGCGAGGATCCTGTCCTCCGGGGTGGTCTTAATGCGCATTAGGCGGTCAACTCTTTTTCTCAGATCCCGCATAAAAACAAACCCTGCTATTCCAGACTAAGCAGCAGAAAAGCCGCTGCGAGACCGAATAAAATATTTGCAGTCCATGCAGCCAGCCAGGCGGGCAGTACCTCGCCATAACCCAGCGAAAGGCAGAAGCTGTAGGCCGACCAGTAGACAAACGCTGTAACGATGCCGTAGGCAAAGCTAACCGCCATTCCGTCCCCGGTTTTTCCCCTCAGCGCCAGGCCAGATCCCATGAGGCTCATAATCAGGCAGACCATCGGAAAAGCTGTTTTTGCATACAGATCCACCCTGTATTTTGTCGCATCATAGCCTTCAGCCTGTGCCCTTTCAACATACTGCCACAGCTCTGTAAAACTGGTTTCCCCGGAATCCCTGGTCAGCTTCCTGAAATCATCCGGCTTAAGCTCCAGGCCGGTAGTCCTTAATTCATCGTGATGCCTGCGGACAATATTTTCAGAACTTTTTGCCCGTCGCGATTCTTTTGGGCTGCCATAGATCTGCTCCACACAGTCAAAAAGAACCCAGTCGCCCTGTTCATAGGCGGCTGCTTCAGCATCAAAGCGGCTTGTCAGATTGAATTCTGAATCAAAATCATAGATGGTTATCCCGTTAAGCATCTCTTCTGCGGGATGGTAGTGCTGTATATGCACAATTCTTCCGTTCCTGCGGATCCAGATATTTTTCTTCCGCACGGAGACGGCCCGGGAACTGCTGTCTTGTTCATAATTTTCTATATGTGAGGCTCTTGCCGCTGTTATGGGCACCACGGTCTCGGAAAATACAAACAGAAAAACCGAGAATACGACTCCCAGAACCGCAACCGGAACAAGAAGGTAAAAAACGCTTACTCCGCCGCCTTTAAGCGCAATTAGTTCATTGTTCTTGTTCATCAGGCCGAAGATAATAAGCACTGACAGCAGCACCGCCAGCGGGGTTATCTGGGACAGAATAAGAGGGATCTTAAAGAGAAAATACAAAGCCGCCGACCCGGGCGGACGTCCGGATTCTATGAAATCATCAATCCTGCCGATAAAGTCCACGGACAGATAAATGCCTACCACCATTATGAGCACATAGCAGAAGTACTTTGCCAGCGAAACCGTTATATAGCGATGAATTACTGTCATGGCTGCGAACTGTTCCCCGGATGGCCTGAATCATCGGCATCAACCTTTTGTTTCTTTCCGGGTATCAGCCTCAGAATCAGGCCCCATATTTTCCGAAAACCGGCAAACAGGGCTGTCGGGCTGTCATTGGCAGCCTTTACAAGCAGATAAACCCC
>JBKHFD010000084.1:0-7602 GCA_046540355.1 Desulfobacterales bacterium | reverse complement strand
TATGCCCGGTGGTGTGAGAGGGGGGAACCGCAAGGAACCCCCCTACTCGATTTTTAACGCCTCTTAAATTATTAATTTATACATGATATGTTCAAAACTATAAACCGGTTGTTTTTATAGCATGAAAAGCAGGACAATGAATACGTATTTTAACCGGGATGTAAGCATCCGGGACAGAAAAATCGTCCCGAACCTTCTGGCCGCGCCAATGGCGGGCTTTACCCACGTGGCGTTTCGGGAGATGATATCCGGGTTCGGCGGGTTCGGGCTGATGTTTACCGAGATGTGCAGCGCAAAGGCCCTGCCGTCTGAAAATCCCCGCGTTTCACCTGTTTTTAAATGGCGGGAAATCGAGCTGCCTTATCTTTCCTGTCAGATTTTCGGGGCTGACCCCGGGGTAATGGCGGAGGCTGCCCGGCGGATAGAGTCTGAAGGCTTTTTCGGCGTGGATATTAACATGGGCTGCTGCGTGGCTGCCATATGCAAGCAGGGGGCGGGGGCAGCACTTCTAAAGGATCCGGAAAGAGCGATTCGTATCGTGGCACAAGTCCGACAGGCTGTATCAATACCAGTTACCGTGAAATTTAGAACCGGCTGGAGCGATTCTCCGGTGCCGGCCCGGGATCTTACCGCCGGGTTAGCCGAAGCGGGTGCCGACGCGTTGATATTTCATCCAAGGATAGCTCCTGACAGGCGTCTGCGGCCGCCTAAATGGGATTATATCAGGATCGTGAAACAAACGGCTGACATTCCTGTATTCGGAAACGGAGAAGTGTTCTTGGAGGATGACTGCGTGCGCATGATGGAGACAACCGGTTGCAATGGGGTGGCCGTGGGCAGGATGGCCCTTGCCAGGCCCTGGATATTTGCGCAATGGGCAAGGGGCTTTGAGCCGGAAGAAGATATATACCAAAAGTGCGCCCACCGGATGCTTGATCTGCTTGAAAAGTATTTTGAACCCACAACAGCCCTCAGGCGTTATAAGAAATGGATCGGCTATTTTGCAGCAAATTTTACCTACGGTCACAGCTTTGCAGCCCTGGTAAGAAGGGCCGGGGATTCGGGACAGGCGCGCCGGGCATTGGATAAATTCTTCCGGGATTCCCCGCAGCTAAACTCCCTTCCCAACATGAACCTGTTTATTTGACACCTAAATTGAGATTCAGATTTTTAAAAGCATGATTTTGTAAGGGTCTTTACAAAATCGCGGTAATGTGAAATATTAGCCGTTTATGAACAGAACCATAAGAGAAGATTTTGAAAAAAGGGAAGAAGCCTTTATTTCTCCTTACGGGGTAATGGCCTCGCATTCCAAAGGGCGCTTCAGGCCGGAGGAGGCGTGCCCGGTGCGAACCGTTTTTCAGCAGGACCGGGACAGGATAGTTTTTTCCAATGCCTTCAGGCGCCTGAAACACAAAACCCAGGTGTTTTTATCCCCGCTCGGCGATCATTACCGTACACGGCTTACCCACACCCTGGAGGTGGCCGAAGTGGCCCGTACCATAAGCCGGGCCATGCGGCTTAACGAAGATCTTGCGGAAGCGGTTGCCCTGGGACATGACCTTGGACATACCCCTTTCGGCCATTCCGGAGAAGCGGGATTAAAGGAGATATTTTCCCGGGATTTCAACCACAGCGATCAGAGCCTGAGGGTGGTTGACGTACTTGAGAGAAACGGGGAGGGCCTTAATCTGACATGGGAGGTAAGGGACGGAATTTTAAAGCATTCCAAGGGTTTCGGTGATATAATACCGGCTGATGCCGGCGAAATGGCCGCCACTGTGGAGGGAAGAATTGTACGTTTTTCAGATATCATAGCATATCTGAATCACGACCTGGATGATGCGGTGCGAAGCGGTGTAATATCAGAGTCCAGTATACCGGAAAACTGTGTGAAGGTCCTGGGCGGAACCCATGCCCAGCGAGCCACTACAATGATCAGGGATCTGATATATTCGAGCAGGGTTGAGAACGGAAACGTTGAGCTGGGTTTTTCAGAAGGCGTTTTTTCAGCCATGGGCGCGCTGAGACAATTTCTTTATGAAAACGTTTATCGCTCCGGAAAGGTGCATGCCGAGTTTATAAAGGCAAAAAAAATCATCACTGAAATATATTCATATTTTTTAAATAATCCCGACCAGCTCAGGAAAAATATGAGAACCATGGAGATGAGCCGGGCCTATTTCAACGGATACCCGCTGGAGCGCATTATCTGTGATTATATTGCAAGCATGACCGACCGCTATGTGCTTAATCTTTACAATCACTTATTCGTTCCCACCCCCCTGGTATAGCTGATAGGATGATGCCCGTGGCTTTTGTTGACAGGCTTGCTTTTGATCCGGCTCTTGAGACCCTGCTAGGAGACCTGGAGCACCTCTATGAGGAAATGGACCGGGAATATGCCAGGGTTGCCGATCATTACGGCTTCAAATGCACTGATTGCAGAGACAACTGCTGTCTTTCCAGGTTTTATCATTATACTTACATTGAATATATTTACCTGCGCGGAGGTTTTTCCCGGCTGCCCAGGCACAAGAGGATCGAGGTTAGAGAAAGGGCTGAAAAATACGTTGAAGCACTTGAAGAAAGGGAATCGATGGGGGATGATACCCCTTTCCGCGCGATGTGTCCCCTTAATGAATCGGGCCTGTGTATTTTGTATTCAAGGCGTCCCATGATCTGCAGGCTCCATGGCCTTCCCCACGAACTTGCGCCGCCGGGCAGGCCGAAGACGGTGTTTGGTCACGGCTGCCATGAATTTGCCGAAAAATGCGGCCATCTGCCTTATTATCCGTTTGACAGGACACGGTTTTATATGAGGTTGTCAGAGATTGAGGCAGGTGCCAAAAAAATTCTCGGCGTTTCTCAAAAGCCCAAAAAAACAGTGGCCCATATGCTTATCTGCGATGAGGTAAAGGATATATGAAACATATTAAGGACAAGGATCAGGCCGGCATTGCCGGACAGCCCCTTGGTGAAAACGAGAGCTTTGCATTTTCATGTCATCCCGGACTGGAGTGTTTTAATCAGTGCTGCAGGAATTTAAATCTGTTTTTGTACCCCTATGACGTGATCAGGCTTAAACATTGCCTGGAGATTTCTTCAGAGGAGTTCATAGATACTTATACCCATGTTGTTCTGCGCAAAGGAAGTCATTTCCCGCACGTTTTGCTTGCCATGGCCGAGAACGCGGAAAAAACCTGCCCGTTTTTAACAGATGAGGGCTGCAGGGTATATCCTGACAGGCCCCAGACCTGCCGGGCCTATCCCGTGGAGCAGGCGGTTTATTTCAAAGAAGGCAGGCCCAGGCTTCTTCATTATTTCAGGCCGCCTGAATTCTGCAAAGGCCCGGAGCAGAATCGTTTCTGGACGGTTAAATCATGGGAATCAGAGCAGGGCGCTGGATTTTACAACCAGATGGCAATTGAATGGGCGGAAATAATGGGGCTTTTCACCAGCGATCCCTGGGGGGCGGAGGGCCCTTCAGGGCGCACGGCGAGGATGGCCTTTTCTGCCGCCTACAATGTGGACTCCTTCAGACGGTTTGTGCTGGAAAGCAGTTTTCTTTCACGGTTTAAGGTAAAGCCGGATTTAAAAATGAAACTGAAAAAGGATGACGTGGCGATGCTTCGCCTGGGTTTTGCCTGGATTAAGTTTGCTGTTTTCGGCATTCGCACAAATTATCTGTCCCCGAAAAAATAAAGCCCCGCAGGCAGGCGGGATTATACCTAAATTTAGGTTATATAATGTTTGAATACCGGACAATGCGGTCGGCTTCGTCACTGCCGGGTTCTTCCAGGCGGGCCGCATAATCGTCTATCACCTCGTCGGGAACCGGGTTTTTTCTGTCCCTGTTTCGCTGTCTGCAGACCTCGACCGGGATTTCAAAATACACTATTTCAATGCGATAACCCGCCCTGCGTGCCATTTCTATTAACTGCCTGCGGTGGTCGCGCAGAAGGTTTGTGTTGTGGACCACCACGCTTTCACCGTTTTCCAGGGCTTCTTCGATTTCCCTGTTGTGGAGGGCCAAAAGCAGATCAAATCCTCCGGGCCCGTTTTGAATACCGCGGTCGCCCCAGAGCTTTTCCCGCCAGTCATCCAGGGATACCGTGCGGTCAAATCCCGCCTGTTTTGCCCACAGGGTTTTACCGCTTCCGGGAAGCCCCACGGTGATGGTCATGAGTTTTTTTTCATTTCCCGCCATTTTTCCAGCCGTTGCTTAATCAGCTTTTCTTCCCCGCGGTCGGTGGGATAGTAAAAAAGGGTGTTCTTTAGTTTTTCCGGGAAATGATCCTGGGGTACAAAAGCGTTTTTGTAGTCATGGGCGTATTTATACCCCTTGCCATAGCCAAGGTTTTGCATCAGCTGGGTAGGGGCGTTTCTGATATGGTGCGGTACCGGCAGAGAACCGCTTTTTTCAGCGGTTTGCCTGGCCCTGCCCCAGGCTGTATAAATGCTGTTGCTCTTGGGCGCGGTTGCCAGATATACTGCAGTCTGGGCAAGCGAGAGATCTCCCTCAGGGGAGCCCAGGAAACGGTAGGCTTCCATTGCATCCATGCTTACGGAAAGAGCTCTGGGATCTGCGTTTCCTATGTCTTCAGAGGCAAATCTCACCATGCGGCGGGCTATGTAGAAGGGGTCTTCCCCGGAGGCCATCATCCTGGCCAGCCAGTATAAGGCTGCATCAGGATCACTTCCCCGCAGGCTTTTGTGAAAAGCTGAAATAAGATTGTAGTGTTCCTCGCCTGCCTTGTCGTATGAAAAAGCCTTGCGCTGCAGGGCTTTTTCAACGTGCTGCAGGGTTATCTCTGAAGTGTCTCCCTTGGTCCGGCTTCCGGAAAGATCCATTGCCGCAATTTCAATGGCGTTTAGCGCGGCCCTGCCGTCTCCGTCAGAGATCGATACAATATGTTTCGCAGCTTCCTCAGAGATTTGAAGTCCGGTGCGTCCCATGCCGCGCTCCGTGTCTTTAAGGGCTTTCCGGATAAGGAGTCTTATTTCTTCATCTTCCAGGCGGTTTAGTGTTATGACCCTGCAGCGCGACAGCAGGGCCGGGATCACTTCAAATGAAGGGTTTTCGGTTGTGGCGCCTATAAGGGTTATAAGTCCGCTTTCCACGTGGTGAAGAAATGCATCCTGCTGGGACTTGTTGAAACGATGGATCTCATCCACAAAAAGGATCGTTCGTCTGGAATGAAATTTTCTCTGTTCCCTGGCGGTGTCTATTACCGCGCGGATGTCTTTTACGCCTGTCAGCACTGCCGAGAACTGGATAAAGCGGCACCTGGTCCTGGATGCAATGATTCTGGCAAGGGTTGTTTTGCCGCTTCCGGGCGGCCCCCACAGGATCATGGAAAAAATACGGTCGTTTTCAATCGCATTGCGGATCAGCGACCCGGGCCCCACCGCGTGCTGCTGGCCGATGAATTCATCGAGATCGGCAGGGCGCATGCGGTCTGCAAGGGGTCTGTAGCCCTCCGCGGTCTTTTCTGCATTGTAGTCAAACAGATCCAAAGAAGGCACCTTTTATTTTATCTTTGCCGGTTTCTTCTTTCCCGGCTGCTTTCTCTGTCCGTTTTCCCCTCTTTTTCGCAGCCACAGACGGATCGGGACCATGTCAAGGCCGGCGGATTCCCTTATTCGGTTTATCAGGTAGCGCTGGTATGAAAAATGAACTCCTTCAGGATAGTTGACAAAACAAACGAAGGTGGGGGGTCTTGTCCCGGTTTGGGCCGCATAATAAAATTTAAGCCGCCTGCCCCGGTGCATGGAGGGTTCTGTACGATGGGTCGCCGATTCTATGATCCTGTTTAACGGTCCGGTGGGTATTCTGTAAGTATACTGGGCATAAACCGCATCCGCAAACTCGAAAATTTTGGGAATCCGTCTGCCGGTGAGTGCAGATACTGTCAATATCGGGGCAAAGTTTAAATAACCGGCCCTGTACCTGATTTCTTCCTTGATTCTTTTAAACACCCTGTCGTGTTTCTCCACAAGGTCCCACTTGTTTAAAAGAAATATGGATGCGCGCCCCTTTTCATAAGCATATCCTGCTATGCGCACGTCCTGCTCCGTGATTCCGGCTTCGGCATCAAGCATTATAAGCGCAATATCGCACCGGTCAAGGCTCTCCAGGGCCTTTCCTATGGCGTATTTTTCAAGTTTGCCCTTTACCCTTGATTTGCGGCGCAGGCCTGCGGTATCAATCAGAAGATAAGGCTTTCCGTCTACACTGCAGAGTGTATCAATTGCATCCCTGGTGGTACCGGCTGTTTGGCTTACAATTATGCGCTCCTCTCCCAGAATATGGTTTACAAGAGAGGATTTGCCCACATTCGGCCGGCCGATCACCGCCATTTTTACAGGTTTTTCCGGAGTCGCTTCATCGGTTTCGGGCAAGGCCCGCCACAGGTCGTCGAGCAGGGCCGTAATGCCTGTGTCGTGAGCCGCGGACACCGGGTAGAGAGGCTGGATGCCCAGGGAGTAAAAGTCATAGACGTTGTCTTCTCTGCCGGGATGATCTATTTTGTTGATCGCGCAGAATACGGGTACGTTAAATTCGCGTACCAGATCGGCCAGGTCCCGGTCGTAAGCCGAAATGCCGTGGGCTCCGTCGAAGAGCAGGATTACAGCGTCTGCCTCTGATATTGCCCTTCGGATTTGGTGATGTGTTTTTTCGGTAAATTCGCCCCTCTCCTGTGCCAAAAAGCCGCCGGTATCCACCAGATCGAATTCTTTGCCGTCCCAGGCCGCCGGGGTGCAGATTCTGTCCCGGGTTACGCCGGGAAAATCGTCCACAAGTGCGGCTCTCGACCTTGTCAGGCGGTTGAAAAGGGTGGATTTGCCGGCATTTGGGGGACCGACGATTGCTACAATTGGTTTCATGAAGGTTTGGTTATATTCAGATTTTATAGATCACGCGTTTTTCCGTGATTATGATATCCACGGACTTGTCATGTGTTTCCATGGGAATGGCGGAAAAAATCTGCTCTTCAAAGGCAAGGGCCACCTTTCTGGCTGTATTGGGCAGCTTGGGCATTATACTGTCATAGCATCCCGTCCCGCTTCCCAGCCGACCGCCTTTCTCGTCAAATGCTATGCCCGGGATAATGGCTATATCAACATCTTCAAAAGGTATCGGTTTGCACTTTTCCGCATCCGGCTTAAATGTGCCTTCCGGCCCGGGTAGCAGGTGATGTTCGGTGCTGCTTACTTTGAGAATCTGTGTTTTTCCGTTTTTTTGCTGCGCAAACAGGGGGATCGCAACTCCCTTGCCCGCCTCCAGGCACAGCGCTATAATATCCCGTGCTGCTGATGTGTCCCTCGGGCCCTCGTAGAAAAATACCGTCCCGGCCTCTTTGAAATTGGCGAATTCGAAGAGTTGTTTCCGGATGGCGATTCTTTTGGCCTCAATCTCTGATTCGCCAAGGGCGGCAATTCGGGATTCAGCTTCCCGGCGGAGCTTCAGTTTTTTTTCCCTGATATCTTCCATGGCAATTCTCCGAATCTCGCGTCAACACAAAAATTATAACCTAAAAAGGCACAATTTGCAATAATCATTGACCAATCAGCACGGCCATGGTATTTTTTATAAGT